>JANRLT010000016.1 GCA_033762255.1 Pirellulales bacterium
TTGCGGTAAAGAGAGCTTGCGGCTGGCTATAAAGATTACACCCCTCCGGGCCACACCGCCTTGACGTTGACGGCACCGGGACGGTGCCTACTACATTGTTACGCTGCGCGTCGCGGGTAAATGGTGGTGGGGGGTTGCGTACCCAGGGTGCGCTGCGCGACCCTGGGCTATGTTCCGGAACCGCGTTGCGGTAGAGAGAGCTTGCGTCTGGCTATAAAGATTACACCCCTCCGGGCCACACGGCCTTGACGTTGACGGCACCGGGACGGTGCCTACTACATTGCTCCGCTGCGCGTCGCGGTTAAAAGGTGTGGGGAACCTGTACCCAGGGTGTGCTGCGCGACCCTGGGCTATGTTCCGGAACCGCGTTGCGGTAAAGAGAGCTTGCGGCTGGCTATAAAGATTACACCCCTCCGGGCCACACCTCATTGACGATGACGGCACCGGGACGGTGCCTACTACATTGTTACGCGTTGCGGCTGACCAAATTTCCCGCTTCTCCCATCTCTCACCCCGTAGACCGCCGATGCCATCGGCGGCTTTGTGCACACCTTCGCGGCTACACCGCCTTGCGTTGGCGGCACCGGGACGGTGCCTACTACATTGTTACGCTGCGCGTCGCGGTTAAAAGGTGGTGGGGAACCTGTACCCAGGGTGCGCTGCGCGACCCTGGGCTATGTTCCGGAACCGCGTTGCGGTAAAGAGAGCTTGCGGCTTGCAAAGATTACGCCCCTCCAGGGCTAAACGGCTTGGACGTTGACGGCACCGGGACGGTGCCTACTACATTATTACGCTGCGCGTCGCGGTTAAACCAAACTCCACTCTTCAATTCCTCCAATCCTCCACTCCTCAATTCCTCCAATCCTCATTTTCGGCAACGGAGTTGCCTCCTCCATCACCAAACTACTCATCCGCAAAGACCCGCGTGCTTTCTTCCTTGGTGATGGGCTGGCGGATGTCATCGGTCAGCAGTTGCACCTTTAACCGCACATCCCCCGCCGCGACTCCACGCATGTGCAGGCGGTACACGGTTTCGCTTTTGGCCGGCAGGCGGGCGATCGGTTCAAAGACCAGCCGATTTCCCTCCAGCTTGTGCCGCGTGGCCCCCTCCGCCGATAAAAACTCCAACTCCGCGGGCAATAGCGCGACCAACTGCACATTGGCCGCCTCTTTGCTCCCCTGGTTGGTGATTTTTACATCGTAGGCCGTTTCCCCGTTCAATTCGATCGGGTCGGACAGGTCCGCCACCTCAAACAGAATCGCCGCCACCCCTTCGATCACGACTAACTGTTCGGACTGGTCGACCAGCCCCTGGCGCGCCTTGCCGGTGGTGGTCAGTTTTTGCTCTCCTTCCTCCACGGGCAATGTCGTCAGTTTTACCGCGCCATGTTCCTTGGCCGGGAGCTCTTCCAAACTCCAAATCACGCAGTGCCGGGCCGCGTCGTAGGTTCCCTCGTTGTCCGCTTTGATAAATTTCAGACCCCGCGGCAATTGCGCGACCAGCTCCACATCCTTGGCGGCGGCGGTACCGGGATTGGCGACGGTCAGCGTGTAGATCGCCTGCCGTTCCAAAAATCTGCGCGTCGGTCCCTCCACGCCAATTTTTAACTCCGGGGCCAGCACCGCGAACTGGCACTGCGTTTCGGCCCGCAGACCCCCATCCCCCCGCGCGGTCAGTTGATTGACCACCTTGCCCGCATGCACGCTACTTAGGATCAAATCCAGTTCCTTGGTCTCCCCCGGCTTTAACGTGCCGATCTCTAGTTCCAATTCGCTCCCCCCTGGATGTTTGAGCGCGGCGGGGACATGCTCTTCTAGCACCACATTGGTCGCGACGCCGCTACCAGGATTAGAGATGCGAATCGTCAACGTCACATCCTCGCCGGCCAAAATTTCCGCCGGTCCGCTGACCGCCAGGGCCAATGCCGGTCTGACCGCCAGCGTGCGCACGCCCACGACGGCCTGAAACTGCACCGCGGCCACGCTGCCGATTTCTCCCTCGGCCTGTGGTAACAATTCCACCGTAATCGCCTGTTCTTCGCCGGGTTGCATGGTCCCCAGTTTCCACAGTAACATCCCGTCCCGGCCGGGGTTGGCGGTCGGTTCCGAACGGACAAACTGGCACCCCGTGGGGACGGCGTCCGTCACCTGCACGCCGTACGCGGGCACCGCGCCCGAATTGCGAATTTTTAATAAAAACGCCGCCGGCTGCCCCACCTGCACCTCCGCCGGGGCCAGCTTTTCGATCGTCACCTGCGGCGTCTGGGGGCCATCCACAGCTTTGCTCCCTGGCTGCGCTTGGGCGAGGGTCGCGGCGGCGCTGGTATGCGGCTCGGCGGTGGTGGCATGCGGTGGAGTAACACGAGACGCGGAAAATTGTTCCGTGCGCCCGGGGGGGCCCGCTAACGGACTAGCTGGTATTTCCCCCTCGGTTGGAGTGGCGGGTAATAAGCCCGGCGTCCGGGGAGTTCCCGTCGCCGCGGGGTTAACGGGTTGCAAATTGTTAAATGGAAGGGTGTTTGCGGCAAAGGGAGCCGCCTGATCGGGTGCTACGACTGCGTTTGCATGATCCGCCACGCCCAGCGGTGCGGCATGCGTGGTCAGGCGAACGCCATTGGTCGCGGAGGGGCGAGCGGCGGACGTTGGTCCGCCGGTGTTCGGGGAAATGCTGGGATTGGCAGCGGCATTACCCCCGCCAAGCTGATTGATGGGTCGGACCTGAAAATCGCGGCGGGGGGCCTGGAGCGGCGCGTTGGCCGGGGCGGGGGAAAGAGCAGGATTGACGCCGGCTTGCGGTTGATACGCCGGGGCCTGGGCTGGCAACCGGACCGGGCCGTTCTGGCTGCCACCAGCCGGAGGTATGTAATAAGGGGAGCGCAAGGGTGAGACGACCCCCTGGCCATTCCGCGCGGCATTGCCGGCGGATTGGGCCTTGGTTTGTGATTGCTCGGCATAGCCGGGCCACATTAACGCCGCCACGGGCAAAAGCATTCCCAGCGCCGCACATCCCATCCAGCGTGTCCGTGTCATAAATCCCCGCGCATCCTGCCAGGCAAAAAATAGCGAATCATTCGCCAGAGAATTTGGCGGCTAGGAAATAACAGAAACCGCCCCGGCGGAAAAGGGCAGTCAGGGAAAATTCGCCCAAGCCACAGAGGACGCGGAGACATTCACAGAGAATGCCGAAGAATAAGATTAAACCCTTTCTCGCTAAACGGGGCGCAGCTAGCATATTTGTAAAAATGCACGAAAAATGGCTAGGTAACACGGCGTTGCGCAACCGCGTTGCGGTAAGATTTTTTGGGCTTATATCATTCCCACGGTAGCCGCTCCGCGGCAACCCTGGGAAAAAGGGCAAAACCAAAGAACTCCTACTCCAACGGAGTTGCGGAATCCCCGGGTAAACTCTGTAAAAACCGCGCTATGATTACTTGCGATTAGTATTATTGACCGCCGATTTGCGGTGCTAGCAGTTCTTCCGCAAACAAACTCCAAACCGCCGGCAACGGGGCCTCGACCCGGATGCGCCGCTGCAGTTCGGGATGATGAAACTCGATCGCCCGCGCGTGTAACGCAATCGCCAGCGTGGCGGGGTCGGTGCTGGCCGTGCCGAATGTTTCTGCGCTGCCGTACAGGGCATCTCCCCAGATGGGGAATCCGCGGGTGGCGGCCTGCAGCCGAATTTGGTGCATGCGGCCGGTTTCTAACGTGATTTGCAGCAAGGTCGCCGCGGCGTCGCGGGTTAGCACGTGATAGTGCATGATCGCCGGGCGCGCGTCCGGCAGGTTGGGCGAGACAATCTCTCCGCGCGGTTCGTCGGGGATCTTGCGAATATGGTCGATCCAAGTCCCCTCATCCTCCGGCACCTGGCCGCTGACCACCCCCCAATAGGTTTTGTGAATGGTGCGCCGTTCAAACTGGCGGGAAAGTTGCCGCGCGGCCCGCGGAGTCACGGCAAAGAGAACCACTCCCGAGACAGGCCGATCCAACCGATGGGGCACGCCCAGGTAAGGGGGTCGGGGATCGCAGGTTATACCCGGGGCGGCGTTTATTGCCGGCTTTTCGCGTAAAGCCGCCCGGACGCGGGTTTCTAGCGAGTCATATCCTGGCGGGGCCTGGGTGGAGAGGCCCGCAGGTTTGTTGACGGCCCAGATGGCTTCATCGCGGTAAAGGAAATCGAGTGGCGTGGTCAAGGTAGTTGGGTTTTGAGATTTCAGATTTGAGATTTGAGCTGTCCAACACCGCCCACTAAATACCATCCACTATCCACTACCCACCCTACTGATGCCGCAGGGCTTCAATCGGGTCCATGCGCGCCGCGCGGATGGCCGGATAAATGCCAAACAAGATTCCCACGACGACCGAAATGCCAAACGACATGGGGATCGACCAGGAAACAATGATCGGCTCGACCGATTTGACCAGGTCGGGCACATTGCGCATGGCGTCCTCGGCCCAATAGTTTAGCTGCCAAATGGCGAACCGCGTGAGTGGCTTGCAGGCCAGTCCCCCCAGGATGCCGGTCAGGCCCCCCAGCGCGGAAAGGAGTGTCGTCTCGATCAAAAATTGCATCGTGATATCGGCCCGCTTGGCACCTAATGCGCGGCGAATGCCGATCTCGCGGGTTCGTTCGGTCACGGTGGCCAGCATAATATTCATAATGCCGATCCCCCCCACGACCAGCGTGATCGCGGCGATAAACCCCAACAACACCATGAACATCATTTTGGTGGTTTCGGCCTGGTCCAAGAGATCCTTGGGGACGATCACGGCATAGTCCATCACCGGATGCTTTTCCTCTAAAATCCGCTCCACCGCCAGCGCGGTGTTTTTTACATTGTCCACCGAGTCGATTCGCAGGGTAATTTGGTTTAGCTCGATATATTCCCCCTCGCGCGAGCTGGAAGTCCGCACCCAAATGATGTCGCCGATGCGTTTCCAAAATGTTTCGATGGGAATATAAATATCGCGCGAATAATCCTGCCCGCTGAACGACCCCCCCACCGCGCCCGTCGCCCCGCGGGGGCGCAACACGCCCACGACGCGGTAGACGTCTTGTTCGATTTGGACTTCTTGGTTGAGTGGGTTTTCCAGGGGAAAGAGCTTATCGGCGGTTTCCGCGGAAAGGACGCAGACATTGCGGCTATCATTGAGCAGATCGGTGCTGTTGAGAAATCGCCCCTCGGCAACGGTCAGTTGGTTGACCTCGGCATAGTCGGGAGTGCAGCCGACCAGGCGTCCGTCCCGCTCCCGTCCGCGCACGCGAAATTTGTACGCGTGCTCGCGAATGCGCAGGGCGTTGGCCACGTTATGCAGACTAGTCAAGCGGGCAAAGTCCTCGCGCGTCAGGCCGTAGGGAGTCAGCCCCGTGTTGGAAGTGGAGTTTTCTTGCGGAGGTTTGACCGAGCGAATGATGATGTTTTCCGCCCCGAGGCCAGCGATTTGCTCTTGCGCCTTTTGGCTGATCCCTTCGCCCACGGCCATCAGCCAGATGACCGCTGCCACGCCAATAAAGATCCCCAGAATCGTCAGCAACGACCGTAGGGGATGCAGCCACAGGCTGCGCGCGCCGGCAAAGAGGACTTGAAAAAACATGGGCAATCACCGGATCGGGAATTATGCCGTTTCTATCAGGCTGGGGGGCTGGGCCACGCGGCGGTGCGTGTTCTGCACATCCGACTGCAACAGGCCATCCCGCAGGCGGACAATCCGCCGCGCGTGTTCGGCCACATCCATTTCATGCGTGACCATCACGATCGTTTTGCCTGCGTCGTTTAACTTGCCAAACAACGCCAATATTTCCTCGGACGTTTGCGAGTCCAAATTCCCCGTCGCCTCGTCCGCCAGGATAAAGATGGGATCATTCGCCAGCGACCGGGCAATTGCCACCCGCTGCTGCTGCCCGCCGGAAAGCTGCATCGGCCGGTGATCCAACCGCTTCCCCAGGCCCACCAGTTCCGCCAGTTCCAGGCAGCGTTTGCGGTCAGCGGCCGTCACTCGTCCCCGATACACCAGTGGCAGTTCGATGTTTTCCACCACCGTGTACTGCGGAATCAAATTATACGACTGAAACACAAACCCGATGCGCCCCGCCCGCACATCCGACAGTTGATCGTCGCTCATGCGGGCGACATCTTCTCCTCCCAGCCAGTAACTTCCCGCCGTCGGCCGGTCCAGACAACCCAGCAGATTTAACAGCGTACTTTTGCCCGAACCAGAAGGGCCCATGATCGCCACATAATCGCCGGAGGGGACTTCCAGCGTGACGCCGCGCAAGGCATGGACAATCTCGCCCGCCAGGCGGTATTCCTTGATCAAATTTTCCACCCGAAACGCCAGCGTCATCAGGTCCCCCGGGCGGGGCCGCCATTGGGCAGGTTATCGGCGGATTTGACCGGCTGGCGATTGCGGTTGTCCCGCTCGCGCGCGGCTTGGGCTAATTGCGCTTTTTCGACCAGGGATTTGCCCGCGGGAGGCGGGGGGAATCCGGCGATTTGAGTTAAAAATGGATCAGGATTGAGGATCACCTGCGTCCCGGCGGCGATCCCCTCTTTAATATACACTTCCTGGTCGTTGCTCGCGCCGATCGAAACCCACCGCGGCACGATGGATTTCCCCTCTTGGGTCAGGCAATAATACTCTCCCGCGTGCTCGATGATGGCCTCCAGCGGCGCAACTAGAGCGTCAGGAATGGAATTGACATTGATCGTGACATTGGCGGTCAGGCCGGGGCGGATCCCCTGGGGGGGATTATCAATCTGGACATAGGTGGCGTATTGCTTGATTTGCGGACCAAAGAAACTGGTCGGGATGGGATATTCATCCACCCGCACGACTTTACCGGACAACTTTAACCCATAAGCCCCGATCGTGACGTCCGCGGGCTGGTCCATGGCCACAAATCCAATACGGGATTCGTTGATTTTGGCCATGACCTGCATCCGTTCCATGTCGGGAATACGGATCACGGGCTGCCGCTCGCGAATGAGGGTTCCCTCTTGGATAATCACTTCTTGCCCACCCCGGCCACCAGGGACATTTGCATAGACCACTTTGCCCGCCACCGGGGAATGAATCTTGCACTTTTGGATTTGCGAATTGACCAACTCCAGTTCCCGTTGTCCCTGGGCGAGTGTGTTTTGATCGGCGGCCAGCTTGGCGGCGGCGGCTTCGATATTGGCCTCTAGTGTTTGTAGCATTTTGGCCTTGGTAAATTCCTGTAGCACTTTCAGTTTGGTTTGGGCAGCTGCCAGTTCCTTGCGGGCTTTTTCCACGGCAAAGCGGTCGGCCTCGACCTGGACGCCGGTTACATACCCCCGGGCGGCCAGCTTTTCACTGTAGCGGGCGTATTCCTCGGCCCGGCGCAGATTTTCCTCCGCCACAAAGACCACCGATTGCAACGCTTCTTCCTCTTGTTGGTAAGTCCCCTCTAGGTATTCTCGTTTGGTTATTTTGGCCGTCTCGTGCGCGGCCTGCGACTGCGCCAGGGCCGCCATGGCGTTATTCACCACGATCTGCTGCGCCCCCTTGGTTTTTTCCAGGGCCGAAGAATCAAACCGCACCAAAAAGTCTCCCTCCTTGACCGTGGTGCCGTTGGGGACGATCTCGAGGATCATAATGCCATTGGAATTCAACGACTGTACCTCGCAGCGAATCTCGGTATTTTGAGAGCTTTCCACCTCTCCCGGCTCAGTCACGGTGTGCTCAAACTTTTTCTTATCGATGGTGGTAAATTGCGGGACTGCCGAACTGCGGCTTTCCGCCGGACGAATGTACGCCCACCAGTAATACCCCCCCGCCGCTCCCAACATCACTACCATGCCCAAGATCAGCCCCAACGTCGAAATACCCCGGCGTTTGGCGTAGGATGCGGAGCAAATAGTTGTTGAAACAGGTTTCATGGCAAAAAAAGCGGTAGCTAAAAAGGAGTGTTCCAAATAGTGGAACACCACAGGCGGACAAAATCCCCAAAGTCAGCCCCAAAAAGAAAAAAACGGCTAAATCCCCTGCCTATGGCCGCAATCAGCGGATGGCACTGGGCCTAGTGGGCGGGGGGCCGCAATCGCGCGGTAAAAAGTCGGCGGGAAGTTCCCGGTAAATAAAGGAACCCGCTAACAGTATAATACGAACCAAGAGGGCTGTCACGTTCTTTAAAACGCGAAAAATGCGGAAAAACGGGGTTCTACCGTATAGGGGCCTTGTTTCCCGCAGGAAAGGAATCCCCGCTCCCGGCTCAAATTGTCATTTTTACAAGCGGCGTGCTAGCAAATTTTTCAATTAGACTGACGGGAAAAAGAGTGGCTAAAGCAGGTGGTCTGGAAAATTCAGGAAAATCTGAGTGAATGAGGAAAAAAAGATTCAAGTTTCGCCCCTGACGCGCGCTGGCATGAGAGTTGCAAATTAAGAAAATCGTGCTTGTCAGGTGACACGGCCCCTGTCACAACTGACGGCCCGCAACCTTATCCAGCCGCAAATCTTAGTGCTGGCGTCGCATCGATGCCCTTTGGCCCCTGCGGGCTTGCCATTTTTTGCCGCTCGAGACCGTTGTGATTATTTTGGAGCGCCGTGACCCCCGCTGCCGAGCGGTCACGGTGTGCATTTTCCAGGCTCCGGCCGGGTCGCGCGTGGCGCGGACTCTGCCGGAGCCTTGTCTTTTTTAGCTGAACACTATGCCCCGTGCGTTCGTATGGGACGCAAAGCGAATATTTAAATAGGAGTTAAGATACTGGATTTGCTAGACTGTAAGTAGCAGCTTGGTAGTGATGAATTCGCTGTGTCGCGATTCGCATACCTCGACTCTAATATGCTTGAATTGTCGTATCCGAGGGAGACTGCCCAGATGACTAGCATTCCTCGATGTCTGCACAACTCTACAATACTCTTCGCGTTGACCCTTGTATCGTCAACTGTTTCATTGCTGGGGGAGGAACCGCCAGCGGCAAAAACCTCACCCCCCGCTGCCGTAGTGAAACCGACTTTTGATAACGTCGGTCCACAGGTCGGTGAGCAATTGCCGGATTTACGGCTCACAACGCTCAAAGGGGAAGTGCAACAGCTTGGCGCTGCCTGGCATTCTGGTCCCGCATTGATCGTGACCAGCTCGTTTACCTGCCCCAAGTCACGCTCCCGCTGGCCGGAATTGGCCGCGATTGCCAGGAAATATGAAGGGAAGCTCAACGTTGTCGTGGTGTACGTTATCGAGGCGCACCCCGTCGGGAGCATCTGCCCCTACAAAAACGTGGAAGACGTAACACCCGAAAACCATCGTGACGGTATCTTGCGCAAGCAGCCGACGACAATGGAAGACCGACTCGAACTAGCGCAAGAGTTCAAGCGTTATCTGCGGATCGATGTGCCGATTCATGTCGATCCCGTCGACAATCGAGCTTGGAAGGCCCTGGGAGCCGCCCCGAACATCGCATTTTTGGTGGACAAGGAAGGGATCGTCACGGCCCGGCAGGGTTGGTTTGAGGGACCTGCCTTGGAGAAGTCGATTGAGGAGCACTTGAAGGACATGCCGAGAGATGAGCAGCGAATTCTAGATCAGAATAAGACCGCGGCTAATTTAGTATCGCTCTACGAAAAACTCGAGCAGTCAGGCTTCCATTCATGGGATTTAACTTCCGCGATCCGGGAGGAAAAGACGGATAAACTTGCAGAAATCCTGAGTAAATTTCCCGAAGCAACGACGTTTGTTATCGAACCTGCCCAAGGCCATCCAGAAGAAACGACATTGCTCATGGATGCGGTTGCCGCAGGAAACCTCGCGGCCGCGGAATTCTTACTAAAGCACGGAGCCGACATCCATGCACGAACCGGCAGTTTTGACTCGCCACTACAGGCGGCGGATTTTAACAATCTGGAGATGGTCAAGCTGTTACTTAAACATAAGGCGAATGTGAATTTTCCTGTAACTGGCAAAACGCCTTTGCACGAGGCGCTGCTACAAAATGCGTCAGATGGTGCAGAATTATTGATTGCTGCCGGAGCGCGAGAGGACTTTTACTCCGATATCGGATTGGGCAAGTTGGATAAGGTTAAGGCCGCACTAGCCGCCGATCCATCCAGGGCTGCACGGCCCGATGGTGCTTCGCGAATGCCGCTGGACTATGCGGCGGCAAATGATCAATTGGATATAGTAAAGTTGCTAATTGAACATGATGCACCTATCGTAGATGCTTCTCTTGCTGAATATCTCTCTCCCTTGCATTATGCAATCAAGCGTGGGAACGTCCCAATAGTCGAACTTCTGCTCAAGTCCGGTCATTCGCCGAATACGGCCCAGGGTCGGGGAGGCGATGTGCCCAGGATCGTGCCAGCGCTTCATATGGCAATCTCCGGCAATCAAGTAGAGATTGTCAAACTGCTGTTGGCTCAAAAGGTTGATTTGACACAGCGAAATGATTCTTCGCAAACACCGCTGCATTTTGCCGCGATACTGGGCAGTTCGAAAATTGCTGAATTACTCATCAAAGCGGGTGCAGATGTGAATGCGACTGTAGAAGAATTTAGCACAGGTTGCGGCAGCGGCGAAGAAGAAACACCCCAAAAGGACAGACCCCTCCATTTTGCCGCAGCGCGCGGAAACCCCGACACAATCAAGGTCTTGATAGCCGCCGGCGCCGATATTCACGCCACGAACGTACGGGGGGAAACACCCCTCATGTCCGCACTCACACCACCGATCTACACGGGTGTGAATGAGGAAACGCAATTGCAAAACATGGAATTGCTTTTGCGGTCCGGAGCCGACGTAAATGCCAAGAACAACAGCGGTAAAACGGTCCTCGACCTTGTACCCGAGTCAGACACCATCAGATTCGGAAGTGATCCAGAGAAACAACAGAAATTGAAAAATGCCCTTACCGAACTCCTCAAAAAGCACGGTGCCAAGTCGGGGAGTTAAGCGGTGCTCCGCTGCTTCTTACACCAAATCCCGCGATACCTTATGCACCCGCGAGTCTTCCGATTTATCATAAAATAATTTGCCAAACATCCGGCACAAGAGTGCTATCTAACCGAACCGACGCCGCATAATCCGCGTAAAGCTCTGCATTGGCACATTAACCTCCCACGCGAGTGTCCCTGCTTATGCTGCGCTACATATTTGCCCTCCGCTGGTATCATTGGCTCTGGATTAGCTCGCTAGCCCTGGTGCTATCGGTGGGCCTGCTCTTTGTGATTAATGGCACCCTGCTGGCCTGGCAAGAACGGCCCATGCTGGGCGTATCGGCTCATGCTCCCTTACCCGAAATTTCGCTGATTCCTGTCACAAAGGATCAACCGTCCACAGCCGGTGCGAACAGCCCCGCGGCGGACTCTGCCACTGCTTCTACGACAAGCGCACAGGATAGCAGTTCCCCCTCCGCCACGCCCACTTGCAAAATCGTGGCATTCAACCTGGCCAAGTGCTGGGTCACGCGCGATTACCGCTCCTTTGTCCCCGCGGCCGAAGTACGGGGGCGCTTGCAACGTATCGCCAAGATCATCAATGACGAACAGCCCGATCTGGTGTTCCTGAGCGAGGTTGTCAAGGAAGCGGGCTGGACCGGCGTCGATCAAGTGACCGAACTAGCCGATATGTGCCAGATGCACGCTTGGGCGTTTGGCGAAAATTACAATATCGGCCTGCCGTTTTACCGCGCGGTCGGGGGGAATGCCATCCTGAGCCGTCGTCCGCTGGAAGCCGTCGAAAATCCGTCGCTCGCTGGCCGCAAGCCCTTTTATCAAACCGTGAATAGTCGCCGGATTTTGTACTGCCGCCAGAAAATCGGCGGGCAGAATGTGCTGCTGGGTTCCATCCATAATGATTCGTGGGTGCGTGACAATAACCTGGTCCAAATGCGGCAGATACTGGAATACGTGGGGGACCAGCCAGCGATATTGGCCGGGGATTTCAATGCTTGGCCGGAATGGCCCCAGATCCAAGAGGTTATCAACAGTGGCAAATTCGCCCCTCCCCGGTTGGGCATGCCCACGCACTCTTCCACCGCGCCGACGCGGCAGATTGATTACATTTTTGCCCCGACGGGTTGGCAGTTGCTGGAGCAGCATGTGGTGCCGGACGACGTATCGGACCATCTGGCGGTGGTGGCGACGTATGCGGTGAGTGAGTAGGTCCCGTCCGCCGGACGGGACGCATTGTAGCAGGCACCGTCCCGGTGCCGTGAGGCGCGAGAGTGGAAGGGTCGAGGTACGAGGAGGGGAAGCGAACCAAAGGTGATTGACTGTTGTGGGCCAAAGCCCCAACCTATTCCAGCCGTGCTATTTAGAATTATGGCAAGCGCAGCGTCGCCCTAGGTTGTCAGGGTACACAATGGCAAGGGCCAACGGCCCGATTCATCGTGACTTGACCGCAAACGTCAATTTAATGAGGGTGCTCCCCCCGGCCCTCTCCCGAAGGGTAGTTGGTAAACAATGGGGTGACAGTTAGATTCTGCGATACATCCAGGAGCGTCAACATGTTTGCCATGGCGGGAATTGCCGAACTAGCGATCAAGATGCACATTGCCATGACTTGGATAGGCCTATTTATTATAGGTGGGTTAACGCTCATTACGTTTATGAGTGGAAAGAAATGGATGCATGTTACTGTGTTAATCATCGCGTTTGTCTTTGGTATATTTTTTGTTCCCTGGGAAGCACCATTTGTCTCCCTTTCAGCCGAAGGCCAACAAGACCCGGACGCCGTGAAGTGGTTCTCGGAATTTCAAAATCTCGCCTACGGCTCCTACATTGTGATGACCGCTGTTTTGGCAAATTCCATCAATTTCTTTCTACGCAGAAGGACCGTTAATTGCCAGAAAATTGAACAAGTTCCGTTGGGAGGAACGTGTTCTACGCCGCGGGGTCGGGAGTCTGACGCGGTGAAAGACTCTCTCCCATAGGGGAGTTGATTAAAAAGGGAAGGCGTTTATCGGGAGAGGGAGGAAGTCACCCCCTTCACTCTCTAGGAGAAGGTCGCGAAATGTTTTATTAGCGTCCTTCGACGCAGGAAGCCGGAGGAGGGACGATGGGGAAAGGTAGCACGATGAATACTGAATTTTACCGCGTAGCGGCGAAGTGCCTACACCGCCGCTGCGCGGCTGAGAGTGCTTCCTGATTGATGTGGCCAAAAACTAGCAACCAAAAACCAGATACCCTCACCCCGGCCCTCTCCCGAAGGAGAGGTTTTACATAAGGGAACGTCGCTATCGGGAGAGGGGGAAAGACGCCGCTGCGCGGCTGGGTGTGCAAGACGGCGGATCGTGATCCGTCCTACGCTCACCGTGATACTCGGCAGCGGGGACGCTGCTGGCTGCATAAAAAAATTGCGCCAAAACGCTGCGGCGGATCATAATCCGTGTTAAAATGGGGGCACTTTACTGATTCCATAACTATAAATACAGGGGCAGCTCATGCAGCGCAGTATTTCCGTGTTGATTCTAGCCGTGGCGAGTGTCATTCTTTCCGTGCCCGCCCAGGCCGGATGGGACCAAGCGTTTAAGCTCAAACCGTCGGACGGCGCGGTCAACGACGAGTTCAGTAACTCCGTCGCTCTCAGCGGCAACACTGCACTCGTCGGCAATTGGTTAGACGACGACAACGGCTCCGCATCTGGCAGCGCCTACCTCTTTAACACCACCACCGGTGCGCAAATTACCAAGCTCACGCCGGCCGATGGCGCAATAGGCGATTACTTCGGCCACTCAGTCGCCCTCAGCGGCAACACGGCACTCGTCGGCAGCCCCTACGACGAAGACAACGGCTTCGGTTCCGGCAGTGCCTACCTCTTTAACGCCACGACTGGCGCGCAACTAGCCAAGCTTAAGCCGGCCGATGGTGCGATGGGAGACGGATTCGGCGGGTCCGTTGCCCTCAGTGGTAACACGGCCCTTGTTAGCAGCCGATTTGATGGCGATAACGGTCTTAATTCCGGTAGCGCTTACCTTTTTAACGCCACCACCGGCACGCAGCTCGCCAAACTGCTGCCCGCCGATGGCGCAACTGGTGACCGCTTTGGCTTGTCCGTTGCCCTCAGCGGCAACACGGCCCTTGTCGGTAGTTTTCAGGACGACGACAACGGCTCGGAATCCGGCAGCGCATACCTCTTTGACGCCACCACCGGTGCGCAGCTTGCCAAGCTTAAGCCCTCCGACGGCGCGGTGGACGACGAGTTCGGCTACTCCGTCGCCTTGAGCGGCAACACAGCTCTCATTGGTAGCTACCAAGACGACGACAACGGCGACGCTTCCGGCAGCGCCTACCTCTTTAACGCTACGACCGGGGCGCAGATTGCCAAGCTGCTGCCCGTAGATGGCGCGGCGCGCGACTATTTCGGCTACTCAGTCGCCCTCAGCGGCAATATCGCCCTCGTCGGCAACATAGGCGACGACGACAACGGCAACGCCTCCGGCAGCTCTTACCTCTTTAACGCCACGACAGGCGTGCAACTCGCCAAACTCAAACCGGCCGATGGTGCGGCTGGTGACAACTTTGGTATCTCCGTCGCGCTCAGCGGTAACGCGGCCCTCGTCGGCAGCTTCCGCGACGACGATAACGGCACCAATTCCGGCAGCGCGTACCTCTTTGCCATGGATGTCCTCGACCCCAATCCGGTCTCCGGCGGCACAATTACGTTTAGTCCTATCACCCCCGGTGTGAGCCTGACGCTCGACGATATTCCCAGCATTGTTAATAGTGGCGGGGCGGGGAGCAAAATCAACGTTACCGGGTTCGGTTTCTCTGGTCCAAATCCGAGCTTGTTCGACCTGCCGGGCTATAGCAATGTCACGCTGACCGCCGGCGCGTTTGACACAATCGCCTACGACCTGACGTTCCTCGGCTCTGCCGCCGCTGGCGATTACGCGGCCACGCTCACACTCTTTACCGACAGCGGCAACGTGTCGTACAACATCCAGGCCAGCGTCATCCCCGAACCATCCACCCTGGGCCTGCTGGCCTTGGGGGGCCTGGCTTTGCTGCTCCGTCGTCGCAAGTGAATAACGGGAGGGATATTTTTACCTTTGCCGCTTACCGACCCAGCAGGATATCCAGCCCCAAAAAGATGTGTTCGATGCGACGGGGGGATAACCGGCCCACACATTCCGTGAGTTGTGTTCGGTCGATGGAGACGATTGCGGTGACATTTGCGACGGAATCCCGATCCAAACCCGTTTCTCGGGATTTTAACAGGACGTTTCCCGGCGTTTCCGCCCATTTTAGATTGCTGGTCAATGGCACGCAAAGGATCGTAGCCAACCGACTGGCATTAAACGCATCGCTTTGAATCACAACGACTGGACGCCGATAACCAGGCGCGGAGCCTATCGGGTCGCCCAGATCTGCCCAACAGATGTCACCTTGCCTACAGATCATACCCCACGACCTTTCCGCACCATCACCATTCACCCCCCCCTTTACCATTCAACCCATCACCATTCAACACGGTGTAGGGTCTTGGCAGCGGCCAATTTTGTAAAATCATCGATCGGGGCTAGAAGCTCGACATGACCATGAAGATTGTCAACCGCTCGATTGATCTGCTCTGTCAGTAAGTGTATGTCATGCCGCGAAACAAATTCCGCTAATGCCCGAGAGTAGAGTTGGCTACGGGAGATACCATATTTGCGTACCAGCAATTCCACGGAGGCAAACAGGTCATCGGGGATCGACACGGCGGTTTTCATACCGAAAGTATAACGCTCCCACTAAAAAAGTCAATTTTTTAACAAACGACCCTGAAATTTTATCATCGCTTAGTCAGACAAATTCTATAAAAAAATCATGTTTTAGTACGGCTAAGTAATGGCTCCAAATTTGCTTGTCGTACGAACATAGTCACGTTTATGCTATAAAGATTTCGGCCCAACAATGACGAAAACAATGGCCCTTAGGCCTACCTAATTCCAACATAACATTCTCCTCTGCGCCATCCCACCCATGTTCGATTACGCCGCTAAATTTTCCGCCGGGCTGACCTATGCCGAGTTTCTCTCCCGGCATGGCACGCCCGACCAGCAGGCCCGCTGGGCCGCCCAGCATGCGCAGATTTCGCTGACCGCCGCACAGCGGGAAGTGCTGGCTGGCTTTACCCGACGGCTGCCGGTGGTCTGCCTGGCGGGGGCCTGGTGCGGCGACTGCGTTCAGCAATGCCCCATTTTTGACCATTTTGCGGCGGCGACCCCCCGCATCGAGCTGCGGTTCTTTGACCGGGACGCCCATCCCGACCTGGCGGCGCACCTGCGGCTGTGCGGCGGCGCCCGCGTCCCCACAGTCGTGTTCCTCAACGAGGATTTACAAGAGCTGGGCCGCTATGGTGATCGAACGCTCGCCAAGTACCGCCAACTGGCCGCCGCCCAGCTTGGCCCCGCCTGCCCCACGGGATTTGTCCCCCCCAGTGCCGAGCTACAAGCCGCCGTCCTTGACGAATGGCTGGGCCAGTTTGAGCGGGCGCACTGGATGGCCCGGCTGTCGCCACGGTTAAGGGAACGGCACGGGGATTAGAGGGGGGGATGCGTCATGTCTAAACACGCGGTGGCGGGAGCATATTTGGCAAACAAATTAGGCTAACGGGTTGTCTCACGACCATGAATCGGGCCGTTGGCCCTTACATTTCTTTTCCCGTTTACCTAGGGCAAGCGCAGCGTCGCCCTAGGTTTATGGGAAGAATTTAGGGAAGGGCCAACGGCCCGATTCATCCGCTACGCCAACGATTCAGCAGTCCCTTGGGTTTCGGGTTAAAGCCCGAACTACGAAAATCCGTGCTGATCCGTGGCTTAGATTGTGCTTTAGCCACGAATGTTCACTGATCAAACACGGATGAGGCGGAACACGTTCCGCCCGATGAAGCTGTAGCGGAACTTGCCCAAAGTTCCGTTTAGCTAGTAATTCAGAATTCTGGCGAATTCGGCTATTTCAGAATTCTGGCGAATTCGGCTACGATCCAGAATTCTGGCGAATTCTGCTACAGACACATTACGCCGCAGGTTGCAGTGCCCGGGCGGGGAGCGGCCAAGGTTGGGGGGCGGCTGGCTCGGCCATGCGCCGCTGGGCCAGTACCCCGCACTTCATAAACGTGAACGGCGTCACGCAGGTCCGCCACCAGAGCGGCCACGGCTGGCGAAAGACCCCCGGCAATTTGCCCGCCAACGTGCGCAGCGGCAGTTCCCAACAAGAAATCTTGTAAAAGCCAAACCGGGCAAAGTAATCGGGCTTGGTGGTGGAGAGCCAAATTTCGGCATCGAGCAGTTGTTTTGCCTGATGCAGCAGGTGCCCCACGACGCCCCGTCCCAGGCCCAGGCCCTGAAATTGCGGCAGCACCGCCACCGAAAAGATCTCCGCCAGCCGGGGGGCGTTCCAGCGGAGCGCTCCCACCGCCCGGATGCCGCCACACGGCGCGGACTCCACCCAAAATTCCCGCCAATTGGCCCGCAAATCCCGTTGGTTTCGCTGCAATAGCGACCGCTCGGATTCATTTGCCCGCAGGACGGCATGAATCGCGGGAACATCCGTCGCCAAGGCTGGCCGCAGAGGCATCAGCGCCTCGATCCAGTAAAAGAGAGGGGATGTGCTAGCGGCACGCATGTCCGCCGGGCTACTCCAACTATCGGCAGAAATTAAAAAATAGGCAACGTGAATCAACACGTTTTGCACAAGACTTATGCGATTTTAACGCGTTATTCATAATCGCATGTGAATCACTGCCGGATGCCCTAAAAACCATTACACCGGTTGTCGGGTGATGGTCCCTTCCTCGGGACTGCTGGCCGTGGCGTACAGCCGCCGGGGAATCCGCCCGCTCAGATACGCCAGCCGCCCCGCCTCGAGTGCGTGCCGCATCGCCACCGCCATCCCCAGCGGATCCTGGGCATGCGCGATACCCGTATTCAGTAGCACGCCATCCACGCCCAGCTCCATGGCAACTGTCACATCACTGGCGGTGCCGACGCCCGCATCAACGATAACGGGATAATCCGGGTCGTTTTCTTTGAGGTATTCCAGGCAAATGCGGATGTTATTGGCATTGAGGACCCCCTGGCCGCTGCCGATGGGGCTGCCGGCGGGCATCACGCTGACCGCGCCGGCGTTTTTGAGCCGACGAGCCAAAATGGGGTCGTCGCTGGTGTAACACAGAACCTGAAACCCCTCCGCCACCAGCAGTTCCGTGGCCTGCAACGTGGCCACCGGATCGGGGAGCAGGGTTTTTTTATCCGCCAGGACTTCCAGCTTGACCCAATCAGCGCCGGGATTTTCCAGGCCCAAGAGCAGTTCCCGCCCCAACCGTGCCACGCGGATGGCGTCCTCCGCGGTAAAGCACCCCGCGGTATTGGGAAGCAGCGTATAGCGGCGCGTGTCGATAAAATCGAGTAAATTCTGCCCCTGGGCGTTGACCAATCGTTCGCGGCGAACAGCCACGGTGATGCAGTCCGTGCCGCTCAGTTCCAGCGCCTGGCCCATTTGCTGGTAGGTGGCGTATTTGCCGGTTCCCACGATGAGCCGACTATGAAGGGTGTGCGTACCGATCCGCAAAGCCGCGGGTGTGGCCAAGGCTTTTGAATCCGCGACAGTTCCGTATTGTCCAAAGGGGTGCATGACGTGTGATGGGCGGTTAAAAGATTTTTAGATGATCCCTATCAAACAGCGGCACCGGGGAGCTAACCTCCCCCCACCAGCGTCACCAGTTCGATCCGATCGCCGGGCTGAAGTTGGCAGGTGGCATGTTCGGCGCGGGGAACAACCCGCAGGTTGATCTCCACCGCCACATAGCGGGGATTCATGCCGTGCGCGGCGATGATTTGCGGCAGGGTCACATCCGCAGGATATTCGCGCTCTTCGCCGTTGATGGTTAATGGCATTGACGGTAAATAACGTAGTTCGGGCTTTAGCCCGAAAACTAGGGACTACAAGTTTTATTCGTTGTTCAAGGCGGATGAATCGGGCCGTTGGCCCTATCATGTATTTCAATCCATATACCTAGGGCGACGATGCGCTTGCCCTAGGCTGGGATAGGTCGGGCCTTTGGCCCGCATTTGTTTGAGCCATGAAAAAATCTTCGAACAACACAAGGAATTTAACGGTTAGTAGTACACGGAATTGCTTACGCTTGGCCGCTAGTGAGGTTCGGGGTTCGTTATTTACTGGGACGCACGGCCTGGCCCACAAATTTGCCGGTGTCGAGCTTGATCAAGGTACCGGTATTGGGGGCGTTGAGGGAAAAATGATTCGGCGCGTACGGAGCGACATAGGCATTGACGATGCCCGAGTTGGTTTCCACCACGTAAACGACCCCGACGGATGGCTTTACATTCCCCGTGGCCCGCAGTTGAGAGCGTCCGCTGACCAGCAAAAATTTGGGCGACATCGGTTTATTAAAGTCGTCCAAAACTTTGTATTCATAAAAGCTGGTGAATTTGCTGTTGTTGGGATTCAAAAACAACGCCCGCAAATAACCCGTGCGGGAATCCAAAAAGTAAATTCCCTCGTGCCCGTCAAACAGTTCCGCGGTGCAAATGGCAAACCCCTCGTCACTGTGGGTGGCGACGGCATGCAGGGGTAGCGGGGGTACCAGCGCGCCTATTGCCAAACCAAGCAATAGGCCAGTGACAATCCACAGTCCGCGGGGGGATACGGCTGACATGGCAAAGCCTCTTACAACAAGTGAGTGGGGGATCGGACCAAGTGTTCAATATAGCCGGTTTTGCCCGGGAGGAATAGTTTTAGCCCTAATTTCCCACGGGATTGCGGGGCACGCCCGATCGCCCCGCTCCGTACGGATTTCCGCCACAATTCCGCGGGGGCGACTTTTTCCTCCCGCCAAAGTGTGGTAAAAAATGGGTCGATTTATCCCACACAATGCCCCCAATCGCGGAGTCTTTCCATGCCCACAAACGGTTCGCTCAATCGTAAACTTCGGATGGCCTTGGTCGGCGGTGGTCAGGGGTCGTTCATCGGCCGGGTGCATGCCACGGCGGCGGTGTTGGATAATCGGGCGGCCCTGGTGGCGGGGGCTTTGAGCAGTGATCCCCAGCGGGCCAAGGACAGCGCCGCCGACTATGACATTTCCCCCGCGCGGGCGTATGGTTCCTATCAAGAACTGATCCAAAAAGAGCTGGCCCTCCCTGCGGATCAGCGGATCGATTTTATCTCGGTCGCCACACCCAATCATACGCATTTTGAAATTGCCAAGGCCGCGGTCGAAGCGGGGTTTAATGTCATCTGCGACAAGCCGCTGACGTTTGATCTGGCCCAGGCGGAACAACTAGCGACCGTGGTGGAAAAATCGGGCGTGGTCTTTGCCGTCAGCCACAACTACACCGGCTATCCTTTAGTTCGCCAAGCGCGGGAAATGATTCAGGCGGGCGAACTGGGGGAGATTCAAGCGGTGCGGGCCAGCTACATCCAAGGTTGGCTCCGGACTCGGCTAGAGGCCGGCGACCAAAAGCAGGCCGCCTGGCGGACCGACCCCAAGCGCAGCGGCGCGGCGGGCTGCTTTGGCGATATTGCCACCCATGCGTACAATCTGGGCCGTTACATGACGGGGCTATTGCCCGAGGCGATCAGTTGCCACCTGCGCACGTTTGAACCGGGTCGGCAACTGGACGACTACGGCACGGCGGTGATTAAGTACGAAAACGGCGGATTGGGGACGGTGACCGCCTCGCAAATCAGCCACGGGCGCGAGAACGACGTGCGGATTGAAATTGACGGGACCAAAGGATCACTAGAGTGGCACCAGGAAGAACCCAATAAGATGTGGTTTCGCCGCAACGGCCACCCCCATGCGCTCTACACCCGCGATCCCAACGCCCCGTTTATGAATACCTTAGGCAAGGGGGCCTGCCGCCTGCCCAGCGGCCATCCCGAGGCATTCTTTGAGGCATTTGCCAACGTTTACCGCTTTGCCTATGACAATATGATTCTCCGGGCCGAGGGGAAACCTTTTGCCACGGTGGATACCATTTATCCCAACGTGCATGACGGCGTGGAGGGGATGTACTTTATCCAGCAATGCGTGGCCAGCAGCCGCGAAAACGGGACCTGGCTGCCGCTGAAGCACGCTCATGCCCGGCGGTAATGGGGTCTGGCCATCCTGGCCAGCGAACAAAACCGGATCAATGTCAAATTGGCGATGCACGGGCAATCTGCCCGTGCTTTACCCCCTCCCCATCAGTTAAGAGGGTTCCTAAATATACAGATTGATTAGATTTTCGATCATTTCTTGTCGGCCAGATTGATTAGGCGTAATCTCGCCCTTCTCTAGCATGTACTTTTCTAGCGTCTTAAAGTTGTGCTGGCCCGCGGTGATCTCCGCCCCGATCCCCATGTTCCACGTCCGATAACGGTCGGCCACAATCTTGTCCAGCGCCCCGTCCGCCTTCATCGCGGCGGCAATCTTGAGACCACGAGCAAAGGCGTCCATCCCCCCGATATGGGCGTGAAATAAATCAACCGGCTCAAAGCTTTCGCGGCGGACCTTGGCGTCAAAGTTGAGTCCCCCCGTCGTGAATCCGCCGTATTTCAGCAGGACGTGCATAATTTGCGTGGTCAGGTAAATATCCGTGGGGAATTGGTCGGTGTCCCAGCCTAGCATCAGGTCGCCGTAGTTGGCGTCGATCGAGCCTAAAAAGCCTTGCATGGCGGCGTATTCCAGCTCATGTTGCATGCTGTGCCCGGCCAAAGTGGCATGGTTGGCCTCGATATTCATTTTGATATGTTTTTCCAGGCCATACGCCCGCAAAAAGTTAATACAGGCCGCGCTGTCAAAGTCATACTGGTGCTTGGTCGGTTCCTTGGGCTTGGGCTCAAAGTAAAACTGTCCGGTAAAGCCGATTTCCTTGGCATAATCGACCGCCATGTGCATGAACCGCGCCAGGTTGTCCACCTCGCGCTTCATGTCGGTGTTCCAAATGCACTGGTACCCTTCGCGCCCCCCCCAAAAGGTGTACCCCTCCCCCCCCAGTTCCTTGGTCACATCCATGGCTTTCTTTACCTGGGCGGCAGCATAGGCAAAGGCATCGGCATGGCTGCTGGTGGCGGCGCCATGCATATAACGGGGATTGCTAAACAGATTCGCCGTCCCCCACAACAGCTTAATGCCGGTCCGCTGCTGTTCCTCCTTGAGCACTTTGACGACGGCGTCAAGGTTTTTATTTGACTCGGCCAGGGTTTTGCCTTCGGGGGCCACATCCCGGTCATGAAAGCAATAATATGGGGCGCCTAGCTTTTCGATAAATTCAAACGCCACCCGCGCGCGGTTGCAGGCGTTTTCGACGCTGTCGGTGCCATCCTCCCAGGGGCGGTGCATCGTGCCGGGGCCAAACGGATCGCTGCCAGTGCCGCGAAACGTGTGCCAATAGGCCACACTAAAGCGAAAGTGGTCCTTCATCGACTTGCCCGCCACCACTTCGCTTTCGTTGTAATGGTGAAACGCCAGCGGATTGCGGCTGGTGGAACCTTCAAAGCGGATCTTGGCAATTTCGGGAAAGGCGGGCATGGTTGGACCTGGGCTGGGTTAGGACAGTGGTGGTTAGCCGCGACGCGCAGCGGAGCGCGTTAGGGGGTGGCAAACAAAAAGGCGAATTTTGCCTTATATTACCGCTAGAATGGGCCTGCGCCAATAAGCGGAAAAAACTCCCTCTCCCGCTAATGGCATTCCCTTATCAAAAGTGCTTCCCGCGGGAGAGGGCCGGGGTGAGGGAGTAAAAAAGAATGCCCCGTGGGTGCTGATAAGATTCAATTACTAATTAGATAAAAGATTCTGCATTCTGCACTTTGCATTCTGCATTTCCCAGCTCACCGCCACGCGCTTTCCTCCGGCTCATGCGGCTGACGCGCCAGCTTTAGCAAATGGATCAGTTGCCGTTGTTCCTCCGGAGAAAGATGACCTAACTGCCGTTGGTTCACTTGGCGAACTTCTTCATGGATTTTATCTAATAGTTCGTTCCCGGCGTGTAATATCCCCACCTGCACCACGCGGCGATTCTCTGGCCGGCGATCCCGCACCGCCCAACCGTGTGCCACCAAATGATCGATCAAGCGCGTGATATCCGGCGCACGGGAGATCAGCTTGGCCGCCAGGCTTAGCGTGGGCAGCATTTCCGGCGCGGCGGCCTTCAGGATGCGCAGGGCGTTATATTGCTGCGCGGTCAAATGATGCCGGGCAAATAACTCTTCCTCTAGGACGCGCAACCGATCATACGTGCGCCAAAGATTCAAAAACGCTTCTTGGGCCGCGGAATCAAAGACTAGCGGACGGGTGGGCGAACTCAAAATAGTCATTCCTGCGGGGTTGGAGCTACGGCGAAAAACCAATTAAAAACCCCGATTTCACGCCCGGGACAAACAACTCTATCACGCTTCACTTACTTTTTTTACAAAATTCTTTGGCCAGCCCACTAAATTATGCTTTGCCAATTTTACAAGCACAAATTCATTTGGCCAAAGACTTGCGCGCGGGAATGCCGCAAAGTTTGCTTAAGATCATTTTTTGGCACTGCTAAATAGTTGACTATCCCTCTTGGTCAAAAATAAAGCAACCTGAACAAAGAAGATACAATTCTCGGGCCACTAACAAGGGATATCCCTGTAAATTACGGGGGATTTAACGCCGCCAGCAAAGTCGCCACGTAATCGCCAACATCCGCCAACAGGGCCGGGGTGCTGGTGGCGGGATGACCCGGTTTTGCCGAATGATCGGCAATCCGTCGCACCAAGGCCGACCCGACAATCAGCCCATCCGCCACCGGCGCCAACAGTCGCACATGTTCCGGCGTGCTAATGCCAAAACCGATGCAAATAGGTAGCGGCGTCCGCTGCCGCAGCCAACCCACATTTTCGGCCAATTCTGGCGGCAGATCGCGCCGCTCCCCGGTGATCCCCGTCACCGACACATAATATAAAAAGCCACTCGAATTCTCCGCTATCCGCACCGCCCGATCGCGCGGCGTCGTGGGCGTGACCAATTGGATCAGGCTAAAATCCGCCTCGCGGCAAATGGCCGCCAGCGCCGCTCCTTCTTCTAGCGGCAAATCGGGAATAATCGCCCCCGCCAATCCCGCCGCGCGGGCCGCGGCCACAAATTCCCGCGGACCATGACGATACACGATGGCATAACTGACCATGCTCACCACCGGCGCGCCTAACTCTGGAGCCACGGACCGGACACACTCCAAGATATCCGCCAATTTGATTTTTTTTGCCAGCGCGCGAGTGTAAGAAGCTTGAATCACCGGGCCATCGGCAATCGGATCGCTATAGGGAATGCCCAGCTCACACATTACCGCCCCCCGTCGCACCAGTTCCCGCAACAAGAGGGCGGTCGTAGGCAGGTCCGGGTCTCCGGCGGTCAAAAACGGCATCAAAGCCCGTTGATTCTTGGCGCGCAGGCGGGTAAAAAGCTGGTCAATGGCAGACATGAATTCAGTTAAGAATTAAAAATGGGGGAATAAGGAATGGGGGAGAACTGAAATCGTAATCTCAAATCAAAAACTTCAAATCTCAGATTTCAAATCTCAAATCTCAGATTTCAAATCTCAAATCTCAGATTTCAAATCCCAGACTCCAAAAACAAAAAACCAAAATCCAAAAACCAACTACCGCCCCGTCAAGCGCGCGATTTCCGCCGCGTCCTTATCTCCCCGACCGCTCAGGCATAATACCAGGACCTGATCCTTTGGCATACCGCTGGCAATCTCCATCGCCCGCGCCAGGCCGTGCGAGCTTTCTAGGGCGGGCAAAATCCCCTCGGTTTTGGCCAAAATGCCAAACGCCTCGAGGGCTTCGCCGTCGCGGCAACTGGTGTATTCCACCCGGCCGCTATCCTTCCAGTAGCTATGCTCGGGCCCAACGCCGGGATAATCCAACCCCGCCGAGATCGAATGCACATCGCAGGTTTGGCCATCTTCGTCCTGCATCACATAACTATAACTGCCGTGCAATACGCCCGGCTGGCCATAGGTCAGGGGACTGGCGTGCTGCCCCGCCTGGCTGGACAAGCCTCCCGCCTCGACGCCGATCAGCTTTACACCGGGATGCTCCACAAAGGGATAAAACATTCCCGCCGCGTTGCTCCCGCCACCCACGCACGCGACCACGACATCGGGCAGTCGGCCAATTTGCGCCAGGCTTTGCTCGATTGTTTCCCGGCCAATGACCGATTGAAAGTCCCGTACGATTTGCGGAAAGGGATGCGGCCCGATGACCGAACCAATAATATAATGCGTGTGTTCCACGCTGCTCATCCAGTCGCGCATCGCCTCATTCACGGCGTCGCGTAATGTTCGCGAGCCGCTGGTCACGGGTCGTACCTCCGCCCCCATGAGCTTCATGCTAAACACATTCGGCTGCTGGCGGCGGATGTCTTCCTCCCCCATGTAGACCACGCACTGCAGGCCAAAGCGGGCACAAGCGGTCGCGGTCGCCACGCCATGCTGACCAGCCCCCGTTTCGGCAATGACCCGCTTCTTGCCCATGCGCAGGGTGAGTAGCGTCTGGCCCAGGGTGTTGTTAATTTTGTGGGCGCCGGTGTGGTTGAGGTCCTCGCGCTTGAGAAAAATCCGCGCTCCGCCGCACCGTTCGGTCAACCGCTGGGCAAAGTAAAGCGGCGAGGGCCGCCCGACGTAATTTCGCCAAAGGTCATTTAGCTCCGCGATGAATTGCGGGTCATGGCGATAATTTTCGTAAGCGGCGGTCAGTTCCTCTAGGGCGTGCATCAGCGTTTCGGGGACAAACCGCCCCCCAAATTTGCCAAACCGCCCCTGCTGGTCGGGGACCGCGCTCTTTGCCGCTATTGCCACACTAGCCATAAGAAATCTCCCGTGAACGAAACCAAGCGCACTGCGGTTTACCGCAATCGCCTGGGACTGTTGACACTTCCTATTAAACACCATTGCACACTTTGGCGAAATGGGCAGGGGGTCGCGGGGCGTGGGACGCGGGTAGCGGGTGGCGGGTAGCAGGCGGGGCGGGTGGCGGGTAGCGGGTGGCGGGTGGCGGGCGGGGCGGGAGGAGGAGATGAGAGGCGGGTGGCGGGTAGCAGGCGGGGCGGGAGGGGGAGACGGGAGACTGGAAGGGAGAGGGAGTTTGGTTTTTGGTGGCTGGTTTTTGGGTTGCTGATTTGCTGAAACGTACTCAGCTCCGGAGGAGTGCCATCTTGGTAGCAATAAACAAATCCAGAATTCCATTCTTAATATTTATATTTCATTTTTTAATTGAATCCTGGAGAGCCCCCAGCGGAGCCAAGTTAGAATTCAGAATGATGAAGTTAGAATTGCTGCAACATTCTGCATTCCTACTTCTGCATTTCTTCCCCCTCTCCCGCTAGAATCGTGCCCTTATCAAATTATTTCCCAGCGGGAGAGGGCCGGGGTGAGGGAATCTATATGCGCTGCTTTGACCGCGAATTGTCGGTGGCTTAAAATAAAAATCTTTCCACCTGCTCTATAAATCCATTTGGCCACCCATGAATCCGCCTCCCACCGAACGCCGCGCGATTCCCTGGATGAATCTGTTTTTAATATTCTTTGGCATTGTGGTGGTCCTAGGCACGGCCATTGCCATCTGGCCCGTGGATAACAGCCTGACCGTCAGCCCACAAACAACCGTCATCACCGCCCCGCTGGCGGCGGACGGCCTGCCGGACTACGTGGCCTTCGTCAACCAAGAAAACAGCCGGGGAATCTTGCCCAGTGAGAATGTGTATGTGGATATTCTCAGAACATATGGCCTCAGTGATTACTATCTTGACCAATATACAGAATTATTTCAACAACTTGGCACGCACCTATCTGCAGACAAAAATTCATTAGCGACACTAATGGCTTACGACTACAAGCTGCTACCAAGCGGGGCGGACCCTAATCTGAAACGCAATTTATGTCAATAAAATAATTTCCCGCAGGGGGAATTGGGGTTGTAAAAAACATGGCTGGACGTTACTAGCGGTGCGGGTATCTGACATCCACGCCACTGGGAACGGAGTTCCAGCCA
>JANRLT010000017.1 GCA_033762255.1 Pirellulales bacterium
TTATGAAGGCATGCAGTATTACTGGGTTATTTCCGCATGACGCAACCGCGTTGCGGTAGAATCCCTCACCCCGGCCCTCTCCCAGTGGGAGAGGGGGTACCGCAACGCGGTTCTTTAACAAAGCCCAGTGGTTGGAACGCAGCGAACAACCCTGGGAAAAAGAACAAAACCAAGGAACTCCTACTCCAACAGAGTTGAGCAATACCTTGGTAAACTGGGTAAAAACCGCGCTATGATTACTTGCGATTAGTATAAATGCGGGGGTTACGCATCCGCATTGCGATTGAACTTTCTTGTTCAAGTCCCCTGCTCAGCCGCGGGGCGCTCATGTACGGATCTTTTGCCGCTCCCACCGCGGGCCAGCGCATTACAGGTCTTTGAAAACTCACACTTGCCCCAGCACTACACTTCCCCCAATTGTCGGCGGGCCTCTTCAGCCCAGGGGCTTTCCGGGGCTAATTTTAAGAACTGCAGCCAGTGCGGTCGGGCGGCGGCAGGGCGGTTTAGTTCCGTCAAGGCGCGGGCCAGGTGAAAATGGACATCCGGGTATTCCGGATGGTACCGCAGCGCCCCCTGGAACGCCGCCACGGCCAATTCCCGGTCTCCTAGCTCTAGCAGCACACAGCCCAGGTTGGCCCGGGCCTCGACAAAGTCCTCTTGCAGTTCGACCGCCATGGCGTAACGTTCGCGGGCAGCGGTCAGGTCGCTTTGACGGTACAACACCTCCGCCAGGGCAAAGTTGACATCCGCCGTTGGCCCCTGCGCGGCCAGGACAATGCGATACAGGTTTCCCGCGGCGGACAGGTCGTCCTCGTCCTCCATTTCCGCCGCCATCTCGAGGAGCACCTCTGGCGGAGCGGAAATTTCGGCCGGATCCCAGGATTGGGGGGTGCGGCGGGAGTGATCGCTTTCCGTGTCAGGTTCTCCTTCATCGCCGGATAATGGCGCTTCGAACCGGCTTTGCCGCACATTGCCCGGAATTTCCCCGGCACCGGGGGTCGGTTGTTGCGTCGGGCGGGAAGGAATGGCCACGGATGCCATTTGCGAAGCGCCATCCGCCATACCCGTGGGTGGTTGGCCACCGCCGGCAAAGTCAAAAAACATCTGCCCCGCGGGATCCACCAGTCCTTCCGCCTGACGGGCCAAAACATGGTTTCCCTGGGCGATTAGACTAAGCTGGGCGAGCGGACGCTCGCACTGGGGAAGATAACGCGACCACTGGGCCAGGCGTTTTTCCAGTGCGGCCAGGGAAATCCCCCCCGCGGCCAGCTCCGCTAGGCGGCGGGTGGCGGCCACCTCGGGAAAATCAAAGTAGGGGAGGCGTTTGACCTCGCGCGCGGGGCGGATCAACCCCCGGCGATGCCAACGGCGGATCGTTGCGACCGGGACCTTGAGCAAGTCGGCCAGCATGGCGGGGGTATACAGGCGGCGAATATCCTGTTCGGCCTCGACCAGGCCCAGGCGATCCCATAAATGCGTTTCGCCAGTGAGCCGTAATTCGCCCGCGTCGATGGCGGCTTTGGTCGGTTCATCGAGGATGGCGTCGAGCGTCGCTCCCAGCGGCGAACCTGGCAGGGGGAGCTCGTTCTCGCCCACGACAATCCAGGTGGTGGAGGGTTCGACTTTATCGGTAGCCTGCCCACCATGTTGGCGAATGAGTTGCACCGCCTCGCGCTTGGACATCCCGGACAACCGACCCACCAGCGCGATCTGCTCACCCGCGCAAGCCAGCGGCGCATCATCCCCGGGATCGGGGGTTTCCTCCAGCGGTTCCGGGGCATCCTCAATGGGGAGGTTGCCCGGAAAGAGCACCGCGGCGACAGTCGTGTCGAGTTGTTGCTCCATGATGGGATATAATGACTAAAATTTGTTAACTAAGGTTAATACAGGATATTTAACAAGAGGTAACGCAGGATACAAAGTAAATAACATGGATACCAATCAAAATCCATTTGAACAGGAAGGTAGCGAAGAAAGCAGAGGGGGATGGGATTGCCGTCGCACAAGCGGCAAGTTGTTTTCCTCACTCCCCGTAGCCCCCGTTCCCTATCCCCTGTTCCCTCCCCTTACTTGCCACTGGCAAAGCGGTAAATTCCCTTGCCGTTGGGGGTCACGATTGACAGGTAGACCTCGCCCGCTTCGTCCTCGCCATAGGTGATCACCGGCAGACTGGGGCTGGGGATCTCATAATTTCCCAGAACTTTTTGCGATTTTTGATCATAGTCCAACGCCCAAAGCTTGCCCGAGACATAATCGGCGTAGAGATATTTGCCAATCAGTTCGGGGACCAATTTTCCGCGATAGACCACGCCGCCGGTGATTGACTTGCCGACTTGGTGGTCGTATTCCCAGATGGGGTCGATCAGTTCTTCGTCGTGGGTGGCTTTGGCATTGCCAAAGGGATGGGCCGCCTCGCGCAGGTTCCAGCCGTAGTTGCCCCCTTTTTTCACGATGTTGATTTCCTCCCACAAATTTTGCCCCACATCGGCCATCCACAACGCGCCCGTCTGTCGATCAAAGGCCATCCGCCACACGTTTCGCACGCCCAGGGCGTAGATTTCGGGCTTGGCGTCTTTGGTTTTGACAAAGGGGTTATCTGCGGGAATGGCGTAGTTTTGGCCGTCCCCTTTGTGATCGACATCGATGCGTAAAATTTTGCCGAGCACGGTTTTCAGGTTTTGTCCGTTCCCCTGGGGGTCATTGCCAAAGCCCCCATCCCCCAGACCGATATACAAATACCCGTCCGGGCCAAAAGCCAGCGTCCCGCCGTTATGGTTCCAGGCGGGTTGGGGAATCGTGAGTAGGACTTCCTCAAAGTCGGGATCAGCCCGGTTGGCATCCTCCTCCGACACCCTAAACCGTGAAATCACCGACAAATGCGGCGTATGCTGGGCCGTATAATACACAAAGAATTCGCCGTTTTTCTTAAACTGCGGATGAAAGGCCATCCCCAAGAAGCCTTCTTCGTTTTCCCTGTCAAAGTAACGCACTTTTTTACGCAGATCCAAGAATACCGTCGCCTCGGCGGTTTTGGATGGATCGTCCGCGACTTCGGCGGGGAGCACATAAATCACCCCCTGTTGGGTTGCCACAAACAGACGGTTGCTGCCATCTCCGGCGTTGGTAATGACAATTGGGCGAAACGCCTCATTGGTGCCGTCGGCATTTTCGCCGGTCCAGCCCGCCCAGGTGACGTTTTGCAGTGCGGGTACAACCTTGACGGGTAGGGTGCCGGTGATCGGCGCCGGGCCCGAGCCGTCCGGCTTGAGCTGGCGGATTTTGATATTGCGGAATGAGACCTGATTGCCGTGATCTTGCAGGGAAATGTGACCTTTTTTGGCCTTGCCAAATAGCGGCATGGAGGCAAATTTGCTTTTGGCCACGCGGTCATTCCAGTCCTTGCTCCCTTTTTGAAAGGAACTATAGCGAATGCCGTTCATGTGGATGTCGGACTGTTGCTCAGAAATGCGGACCTGCAATTGGTTCCATTCATTGGCGGGACGGGTGGCGTCGGGGACCTTGCCGGTCGCCCAATCGCGGTCGGCTCCGTACAGTTGATAAAGCCAGCCTGCTTTTTGCGGATCATGACCGTCCACATTGTCCTGAATTTGAATCTCGGGGCCGGTCATCCAGGGAGTATCCGCTTCCTCGGTGGAATGAAACATCAGGCCGCTATTGCCGCCGGGAGAGATTTTGTACTCTAGCGACAATTCAAAGTTATCGTATTGATCAACCGTGACGATATCGCCGCCGCCAGCCTTGGTCAGGGTCAGCTCGCCATCCGCGACCTGCCAGGCGTCGTTCAGTTTGTCACTTTTAAAGTTGCGCCATCCCGATGTGGTTTTACCATCGAACAGCAACTTCCAACCGGTTAGCTTTTCGGATTCGCTCAGGGTGTTGGCCGTGGCGGTCGCGGGGTGTTCCGCGCGGGCAAAACCCGTCCAGCCCAACCCGCAAAGCATTAACGCCAACAACAAGGCAGAACCGTGGCGGACAACGCGTGGCATGGATGCAGTCTCCCAAAAAAATGCGATTGGCGGGGGGTGTCCCCGGCGGAAGTTAAAATTAAGGCTAAAATTCTGACAATAATGTAACACAGTGAACCGGGCAGGGAAAGCAAGCGGGAAAGCTGGGGAGCAAGGAGGTGGCATTTGCCCCGCTATTTCCTCCAAATTATTTTTCACCGGTTTAACGCCACGGCATGATTTACTCGCGTACCCAGAGATGCCGTAAGTTTAAGCGCGGGGAGAGTTTTTGTACTAATCGGGCCTGGTAACCCAGCAGGTTTTTGATTTGCGGTTCGGTGGCAAAGAATTGCGCGTGGAGATCGGCGGGCTCCCCCGCGGGAGTCAAAAATTCCGCCGTGGCGGCATGGAGCCGCAGACGGTTGCGCATGTCAAACGTCCCTCCGATCCAAAGGGTGGTATTATCCTTTGTAAAGATCCGATAGACCCCCGCGGTCGTGGGAATGGCAGCGGTGATAGTCGGGGACGTCGCTATCTCCGCCAGGGGAATCCCCCCCCGCAATAGACCCGGCGATAACACCAAGGCTTGCAGGCGGGCCAGCTTGGAAATTTTACGCAGTTTGATCGCCCCCCACCGCAGCGCGAGCGCGGCCGCCCGGGGCGCATAGCGCTGCCCCAGCGCGTCAAATTCCGCCGCTAGCACGGGGTCGCACAAGATGTCCTCGATAGCCAGGCGGGGCTGGTTTTCGGTCAGCAATTGCCAGGCAATCTCGCTGGCGTGCCAGCTATTGTCGCATGTTTTCCAAGCGATGTCCGATCGCTCGCGCGCGGGATAATCCACCAGTCGCTTAGCTTTGCGCAGCCGTAAAAGGGCTTTATTCCAGGAGCGGGCGTCACCAGCCAAACCTAACTTGTCACACGCCGCCAAAAATGCGGCGTTGAGCGCGGCATCGGCAATTAGCCGGTCAACCGAATGTCCCCCATAGCTTTGTGCAAATGCCTCCAGCAGCCCCCGCTCCCAGCTTTCCGTAAATTCCACTCCCTGCATCCGCTCGGCCACGTCCGCCGTGGGAAAGTACGCCTGGTCCCGGTACTTCTTTAGTCCCGGCTGTTTCTCCAAGGTCGCGGGGGCGCTCATCTTTGGCTCGGCATCGCCGTCCAGCGGCTCGCCCAATTTCGTCTGCAACAGACGCTGGAGGGCATGCTTGATGTAGTCGGACGAAATGTCGTAGCCTAAATAATGGCGGCGGAGTTTTTTTGCGGTAACCAGAGTGGTGCCGCTGCCGCTAAAGGGGTCCAGGACCAGATCCCCTATTTGGCTGCAAACGCGTATGATGCGTCCCAGCAGTTGTTCGGGCATTTGGCAACCGTGAAATCCCTCGCGCTGTTTATGAGTCCCCGCGATGCGGGGAAAATACCAGCTATCCTCGTGTGGCTCAAAGCCATCCGTCAGATCCTGGGGGCGCAGAATCCAGGTGTCGTCGGGCAGGCGACCCTGGGGATTGCCACGGGCGTCGTTGTAAACCAGTTGCCGGGCCGAAGGGATGCGATTTTCCAGCTCTTCGGCTAAGAATGTGAAATTATCGGGATCTTTCACAAAATGAAAAAGGTGTGCGTGCGAGCGGGTGAATTTTCGCTTGCAATTGACGCCAAAGGTGTAGTACCACACCACCCAACTGCGGCAGGCGAAGCCGATTTCCTGGCTGATCAGCTTGAGTTCCGCCGCGTACTCGTCGCCGATCGCCAGCCAAAAAGTACCCGTCGGTTTAAGCGCGTGATGCACGGCGGCAATCCACCGCCGCGACCAGTCCAGATAGGCGGCGTGTTCCTGGCGATCCTGATAAACGTCGTAATCATAGCCGATGTTGAACGGCGGATCCGCAAAGGCCAGGTCCACGCTTCCCGCGGGAAGCGCTTGCAGCCCGGCAATACAATCTTGATTCAGCAAGCGATCCAGTGGAAAATTAGCTGGCCGGGATTTTTGCCCCGGGGCTAAATATTGGGATGGATTGTCGCTAGCCGAGGATTTTTTTAGTAAGGTCACGGAAGGATCGCTATCGTTGAGAGTAGGCATGGCATCCAAATTTCTCGCGCCCGGCAAGCTTTCATTGTTTCTTTGGTCAATTGGCTCTCGGCTGGGTGTCACATGGGAAATGGCGGTCCCCGCGGTCAGAGATAGATGCAGTTGACTCTTTGTCATGGCGGCCTCATCTCTACGAAGCCAGCGGCTCCCCACGGAGACTACCTGCTTTGTAGGATCACACACTCAAACGGTCCGGGCCGGGACGTCTGTAACACGCGGGAAGTGTTTTGTGGCTTTTCAACAAAAACACTCCTAGGCAAATCCTAACATACTGGCTAAATTAAAAAATGTCCCAAGAGTTAAAAACTTGGTCTCGTGCAACGGGGCAAAGTTTTTTTATCACGATGGATTGTTGCAATAGACTGATCGCCGGTGGTTTCTATTGGCGATTTGTCGGCGTGGCATTAAAGCACTAGCAGCACTTCAGCACTAGCATGGGACACCTCCTTGATTGGTCGAGCTCACAAGGAAGTGAACTCGACCATTTTATTTTAACGTCTATTCCTAGTTTAGTGGAAAGCTTGTTGATTACCGTTCTCATCCGGTAGGGATTGCGGGGGAACAATCTGCCGGGACATTATCCCCTGGGCCGTTTATGGAATCCGCTTCTTCCCTTTCGGCTACTTTAGAATTAGCCCTGGCCCGCCAACAGTTGGAATTACCAAGTGACCAGATCGCGCTGTTGGACCGGTATTGCCGCGTCCTGTGGAAAAAAAACGAGCAGCTCAACCTGACCCGCCACACCGACTACGATAAATTTGTATCGCGGGATTTGGTGGATTCGCAATGGCTGGAGAGTTTTCTGGACGCTGGCGAGCGGGTACTGGATGTGGGGACTGGCGGCGGCGTGCCGGGAATTATTTTGGCCATTTTACGCCCCGATCTCGAGGTCACGCTGAGTGATTCCGTGGCCAAAAAGGCCCAGGCGGTGGGGGAAATTGTCGCCCAATTGGACCTGCCGGTGCGGGTGGTGCATGCCCCCGCCCAGGCGTTATTGCAACAGGAGACATTTGAGACGCTGGTCTGTCGGGCGGTGGCCCCGATTTCAAAGCTATTGACGTGGTTTGCGCCGGTGTGGGATTCGTTTGAAAAGCTGCTGCTGATCAAAGGGCCCAACTGGACCGCCGAGCGGGACGAAGCCCAGGAAAAGCGCCTGTTGCGGCATGTGCGCATCACCAAAATCGCCAGCTATCCACTGCCGGGGACCGAGTCGGAAAGCGTCGTGCTGCAAGTGCGGCGAACGTAACAAAGTGAAGCAGCGCCCAGGGAACAGCGGATGTTATCCGTGCCATGCGGAGAGGTTCACCTTAGACCACCGTGGCCAGCACTTTCCCCGCGGTGTCGCAAAGTTCCTCGGCTTCTTTGGCGGTCGGGGCTTCGGCGATTGCCCGCACGATAGGCTCGGTATTGCTGGCTCTGACCAAGAGCCACTTGTTCGGCCAGTCCAGCCGCAGGCCGTCTAGCTTGTTGACCGCGGCGGAGGCAAAGTTTTGCTCTAACGCTGTAAAACCGGCCCCCAGCGCCGACGTGGGAAAGCTGAATTTGGTCTTATGAATCGCATAGTGCGGCAGTTCGTCCGCCAACTGGCTGACATCTTTATCGCGGCTGCACATCGCCTCCAAAATTAACGCCATTCCCACAAAGCTGTCACGCACATAACCGACGCGCGGATCAATCACGCCGCCGTTCCCCTCTCCGCCTAAAATCGCTCCTTGTTGCAGCATGACATCGACCACGTTGGCTTCTCCCACCGCGGAGCGAAAAAACGGCACGCCGTACTTATTTGCCAGATCCTCGGTCATCCGGCTGGTGGAGCAGTTTGTCACCACGGCCCCCTTGCGCCGCCGCAAGATGTGATCCACGCACAGGGCCAGCGTGAATTCCTCTCCCAAATAGCGGCCTGTTTCGTCAATCACGGCCAGCCGGTCGGCATCCGGATCCTGGCAAAAACCGATATCCGCGCGACTGTCGCGCACTTCGTCCAGAATCGATTGCAGGTTGTCTTCCGTTGGCTCGGGAGGATGCTCGAATCGGCCGTTTGGCTCGCCACCTAAAATCTTAACCCGCACCCCCAACTCTTCCATCAACCGCCGGGCCAAAATGCTGCCGGAGCCGTGGTTGGAATCCAGCAGCACCGTCAGTTTTTTCTTTTTGATCAGTTGCACATCCACCAAACTGGTGATGGACCCCGCGTGGGTGGAAGTGGTGTCGCTGAGCCGCTGCACACCCCCCACGCTGGCATGGGTTACCCAGGGGTGGTGCCAAGAGCGGTATTGCTGGAGCACCCGCGCCCCCTCGGCGGCGGGAAGGACTCGTCCCTGCGAGGAAAACAGCTTCATACCGTTGTATTCGGGAGGATTGTGGCTGGCGGAAATCTGCACCCCCCCCGCGGCCTTGTGCTCGCGCACCAAAACCCCCGTCGTGGGCGTGGCGGCGATCCCCGCGTCGTAGACCTTGCGTCCGGTCGCGGCCAGCGCCCCGCAGACCACGGCGGAAAGCATTGGCCCGGTCGCGCGGCCGTCATGCGTGACGACTATCGGCCCGGATGGGGTTTCGCCGGCATAGGCTGCGGCATAGCGGACCGCCACTTCGGGGGTGAGGGATACGCCCACGATACCGCGCAGGCCGGAGACGCTGATAATGGGTTCCTGGGGATTGGCGGACATGAAGGCAATCAAAGGGTAAAGGGAAATGCGGTATTCCCCGTGGTTGGGGGGGAATGGGAGAGGCGGGAGGTAAACGGGGGAGACGTGACTGAGCCTCCGCACAAGCCTAGGCCCGCCACCGCCAAAGAGGGGCATTGTATCGCAGAATGGGGACAAACTAAACGCCCCGCGGTGCCGGTTGTTACGGCTATCCCGAAAATGTTATAACGATACGCGAATTGGCGGGTCGCGGTGGATTGGAAGGGCGGATTCAACTTTTTTTCGCGAGTGAAAATTATGGCTGCGGAATTTGACAAAGAGTCCGTGCTGGCGCAGGTGGATGCGGCCGTGGCCGCGCAAAAATTGACCGCGGGCGCGGCGGTGAATTTGCGTAAATGGCTCTTGGACCAGCGCTACGCCGCGTACCTGCCCGAGGTGTTCGCGCATCTTCAAGCGGGCCAATGGCAACAGTTGGATGATGTCTTTTGGACGGTGATTCCCTTTGGCACCGGGGGACGGCGGGGCCGCATGTACCCCATTGGCTCTAACGCCATCAACGACCGCACCATTGGCGAAAGCGCGCAGGGCGTGGCCGATTATGTGCTGGGCTTGTCGTTGCCCGGCCAGCCCAGTTGCGCGATCGCCTACGACACTCGGCACCGCTCGCGGCACTTTGCCGAGTTATGCGCTGAAATCTTTGCCGGCAACGGTTTTCAGGTTTATTTTTTAGATGGGTACCGCAGTACGCCGGAATTGTCCTACGCCGTGCGACATACCGGCGCGACGGTCGGTGTGATGGTCACCGCCAGCCACAACCCCCCCAGCGATAACGCGGTCAAGGTCTATTGGTCGACTGGCGGGCAGGTCTTGCCTCCGCATGACAAAGGCATCATCGCCTGTGTCCTCAACGCCGGAGAGCTAAAACGCGTCCCCTTTACCCAGGCGCTGTCCAGCGGCCAGGTCAAATATGTCGAGGCCGAGATCGATCCAGCGTTTATCAAGCAACTGGCGGCGCAAGGGTTGCCCGGTCCGCGGGAGTTAAAAATCCTGTACTCCCCCCTGCATGGCGTGGGAGCTTCCGCCGTCCTGCCGGCACTCGCCGCCGACGGTTTTACCAATGTGGAACTCTTTGCCCCGCACGCGCAGCCGGACGGGGACTTTCCCAATGTCCCCGGACATGTGGCCAATCCCGAAAATCCCCGAGTCTTTGACGCGGCCATTGAGCAAGCCCAAGCCACCGGCGTCGATCTGGTCCTGGCTAGCGATCCCGACTGCGATCGCCTGGGGTGCGCCGCTCCATTGACTAAAAACACCGCCGGAGCCTGGGGGACGTTTACCGGCAATCAAATCGCCGCGCTCCTGTGCGAGTATCTGCTGTCGCAGCGCAAAGCGGCGGGAACGCTTTCGCCCCGGCATTATGTGGTAAAAACACTTGTCACCAGCGAAGTCATTCGTAAAATCGCCGACAGTCACGGCGTCCGCTGCGAGGGAAACCTGCAAGTCGGGTTCAAATACATCGGCCAGGCAATGGACCAGCATGGGCCAGAGCTGTTTGTCTTTGGCTGCGAGGAATCCCACGGGTACCTGGTGGGTCAGTACGCCCGCGACAAGGACGCCGCCGTGGCGGCGATGCTGCTGGCCGAATACGCCGCGCGGCTCAAGGCCACCGGCAAAACGCTGCACGATGCCCTGGCGGCGATTTACTGGCAGTACGGCTACCACCTCGAAAAACAGGTTTCGCTGACCATGCCCGGCTCGCAGGGGATGAAGGACATGCAAACGATCATGGGCCGGTTTCGGACCAATCCCCCGCGCAAACTAGGAAACGAAAACGTCCGGGAAGTCCGTGATTATCAAAGCCTGACCAAGGTCACCGCCACGTCCAGCGGTTGGAGCCAGCCGGTCCCTTTTGACGGGCCTATGGGCGATATGGTGATTTTGGAACTAGCGGGAGCAGACGCCCCGGAAGGAAATTTTATCGCCGCCCGGCCCAGCGGGACCGAACCCAAGATCAAGTTTTACACGTTTGCCTATGAACCGGCGGAACTGCTGGGTGATTTGGCGGAAACAGCGCAAAAGCTGTCCGGTCGGATCGAAGGGTGGCAACGCGACCTGGCGGAATTTGGGAAGGTGTGAGTAGGTCCCGCTCGCCGAGCGGGACAGGTGCGGCGGGTCGCGGGTGGCGGGAGATGAGAGACGGGAGATGAGAGTGTGGAGTTTAGCCGCAACGTACACAAAGCCGCCGATGGCATCGGCGGTGGTGGCTAACCGCAAAAAATAACAGCCGGAGGTTCCCCCTCTGGGTAACCTCCGGCTGCGTTGGAAAAACTTCCCGTAAAATGGCTTGGCAGGTGTTACTCTGGATCGCCCACGCCGCTGCCAAAGTTCGTATCAATGGGTGCGTAGTCCGCGCTATCCACATCGCCATCAAAGTCACCGTCGCCGAGAGTCCAACCCGCAACCGTCAATGCACCGTAACCCGTAGATCCCGAATTAGAATCTACCACTGTGTAATCGGCGCCGTCCACTTGGCCATCCAGGTTGTAATCGCCCGCGTAGCGATACCACCGGCTAAGGGCTGTCATCCCTACGGGATGGAGGTGGAACAATTAAAAATGAGCAATTAAAGTTGAAAAGTTATCTGGCGACTGCATTTTTTATGCGATTCAAGCTTGCCCCCGCCATCCACACCGTCGGCAAAGACTTTTGATAAAATCATTCCTACTCACTGCTGGTGCCACCCTAAAAACTATCAAATTTACGATTCCAATCCGTTCGCCAGTATGCCTCACTATGTTTTCGAAACACTCTCGTAGCGCGTCAGTGAAGATCGCTTTTACAGTTTTTCTGCTGCAGTGGTTGGTGCTGGGCACTGTGACCGGTCTTGCTGACCAAGTCATCGAAAAGCCAGAATTTCGCCTCATACTACCTGAGGGTTGGAGGGAGTTGACTAGGATACAACTGGAGCATATCAACAAAAACGCGCAGCGTGTGCTGCCAAAAGGCATCCAGCAGTCATATCAGTATGGGTTTGAACAAGCCGACAACAAAGCGGTCAATATTCCTAACTTGCTAGTTCAGGTCAAACCCAGCGGCAGGGCTAGCGACGCACAAATTAAGGGACTTGTGAACTTAAACCCAAATGACAGAGTTCAGAAGTTCAACGCAATTGAGAATTATACTGTGGAGTCATACAGTTATGACGAAGAGCATGGAATGCTTTGGATGAAGGTGAATGTGGACGTTGCAAATGTCGGCAAAATAAGTGGCCTAACCGCAATGATTCCAACCGAGGAGGGTTTCTTGCAGTTAAATGCCTATTGCCCTGAGGCCGACGCGGAATCGCTCACGCCATTGTTTAAGAAGATAATCACCTCCGTGGAGCTCGCTCCGCATCTGGTCCGTAAGCCCGACATGAACGCCTGGAATCGCATCTTTGATGTTTCGCAGATAGCACGTGATGCGGCGATAGGTGGGTTCGTCGGCGTCATTGTGGGCTTAGTCATGTATTTATTGCGCAAGCGGATAAAAAGGACCGCGGGTGCGAATTCGCCCGCCTCAAATGCACCTGGTGGGCCACCGAATCAGCCAGCGCGTTCCAGCCCGCCGTCTGGTACCGAATAACGGCGTCTGTCGCGCGTGACAATTTTCGATGGAGCGTGACCGGGTTCTCCTGGCGGGGTGGCAATGTTAATCCATAACCTACAAACTTGCCGCTCCCTTGGCACAGCGAGTTCCACACTAAAAGATCGTCCCTTGCTAACGCTGCGGGCTGAAATTTGCTGCGGGCAGAAAACACGGCGGACTAAGAAATGCTCGCACTGCACGCTGAGCTACAACCCTAACAAACCAAAAAAAACACCGGTGTCGAATATATCGACACCGGCGTATTTTTATGTAACCAGCAAACCCAACCATCAGCCCTAGACCAGTTCCTTGCGGGAACCGACCAGCGTTTTTAGCCGTTCGGCCAAGAGCGCCGCGTCAAACGGCTTCTTAAAGGTTTCGTTGATGGTCGAGCGGTCAAAGCTGATCGAGCTGCCGTCGTCGGGCAATAGCGCGATCAGGATCGTCTCGGCGTATTCAGGATTGCGCCGCAAATTTTGGCAAATTTGCAGGGCTTCGATCCGACCGATCGAAAAGTCCACGATGATGCAATCGGGATGGAAACTTTCGGCCTGGATGCCGGCTTCAAAGCCACTGGCGGCCACGGCCACTTTGAACGATTTTTCGGGGGGCAGTTGCCGCTTTAGGTTTTCGATCAGCACTTGATCTTGACCCACGACCAGCACTTTGGCCATCGCTTCGTCTTCCAGATCGCCCAGGGGCATCCCGTGTTCCTTGAGGAACTTGATCAAATATTCGCGGGGGATGCGGCGATCCTGGGATCCGGGAATGCGATAACCGCGGAGCCGTCCGGAATCAAACCATTTACTGACCGTGCGGGGGGCCACTTTACAGATCTTGGCGACCTGACCAGTAGTAAAGACCTTCATTGCAGGCTCTCCGTGACTCTTTCCAATTGTTTTTGCTCTGGGGGGCGGAATCCGCGAGGGGCAGCGCGCGGACATCGCGTCGTCGGTCCCAATTCGCGGCCGGAATGCCATCCGGCGCACAACCAATCCGCTGCGGGCGGACCAATTGTCGCGAACTCTGGGGTAGGGACTTTCGAAAATTGCTTCTACCGGGCCGTGGTTCAGTTCCCTCTAACCCGCGCCACTACTAACGTCACATCGTCCCGTCCGGCGGACACGCATGAAGGAGAAATTCCGCGCGGTCCGCGAATTCGCTGTGACCGCTAACGCCTCTTCCCCTACAATCGTTACGACCGGCGAAACTGGAAGTTCAATGAGATAACCCGCCACTGGGATGGCTGGTTGCCGTTGGTGGCATCTCGCTGGCAGGACCCCCCTGCAGCTTCTTTCGACCAGGGGTTTCGGATCGCTCCGAGTTTGGCCGAAATGAAGCCTTCCGAAAGTATGTTTCGATTATTAGCAGGGCAGGACTTTAGAGAGTTTCCCTATTTGTGCCGCCAAGTTGCATTCTGACGAGAATTTAGGAAAGTCCCCCCGCGCCGCTCACGACGATTGTCGACCCATTTCCTGGCATCTCCCCACCCTCAACTTGTCATTCATCAAGCACGAAATTTATGCATTACCCGGGGAATAAGGACGTAAAAGGGGTTGCACCGCGGCTTCCCCTGGCACCAGTGGAAACGTGCTAGCGGGGGCCGCCGTCATAACTTGCCGGACAACCACCCCCGCGACACCCTCTGCTAAAGAAAGCAATAATTGCTGCTCGTGTGCCAAATCACGCCCATGACGGGCCACCGCGCTATCGATTTGCAGGGCGTAGGGGGCAATTTCCCCGGCCAAATCCGCTTGCCGGGCCCGCTGGGCGGTGCTTCTGCGCCAGCGCCACAACGGCATCCAGGCGGAACGCAACCGCCACATCCGGAATGGGTTCCCAACTGGTAGTTTAGGTAATTTCGCGGCCCGCAGCGCGGCTTCCAGGGGTTCGTAAAATTCTCGCACATGCGGTTTTACCAGCGACTTGAAGAGTGCCAGCAACAGGATTTGGTTTTCTCCTTCGTAGATGCACGGGGCCAAATAGTCATGCAAATGGTCCCCCAGATGATGCCCGGCTAAGAACGCGCGTCCGCCATGGGTGCGCAGACAGATATCGATGGCCGCTTCGCGGAGGGCCTCGGCGGCAAAGGTTTTGATGATGATGGCCTCGGCTTCGGCCCGCACCCCCCCATCTAGCAAAGTTGCCCCCCACAGTGTGAGGGCGTCGCAGGTGCGGATAAGTTCCTCGAGGCGCGCAACGCGTTGCCGAACAAGCTGATAGCTAGCCAGCGGTTTTCCCCCCGAATGACGAAACTCTGTCCAGGGGAGCAAGTTTGCCAGCATTAAACGTAGCGTGCCAGCGGCGTTGGCACACAGGGCCACGCGTCCCCGGTTCAGCCCATGATAGGCGGCTTGCAGCCCCCCACCGGTGGGGATCTCCAGGCGATTTTCGACGGGGACGGCCAATTCGCGCAAGACGCAGCCATGATTGTGCGTGTGTTGCAAGGAGTGCAGCCCATACCGGACAAGCTGAAATTCCGGAGTTTCGGTGGGTGGAAGATCGACAAGGAGGGCCGCGGGTGACCCATCGATCAAACAAATGAGCGCGAGCAGCCGCCCTGGCAGTAAATTTGTCAAGAACAGCTTTTCCCCCGTTACCAGATATTTTTCCCCCTCCCGCACGGCGGTCGTGCGCAAGGCAGTCAGGTCGGTGCCAGCGTTGGGCTCGGTTAGGCCAAAGACGCCAATCCGGTCCCCGCTGGCTAGCAAAGGCAAAAACTTTTGCCGCTGCTCCGGCGTCCCATAACGTAATAACATTTGGACGGGGCCGATGCAGGCATGCACATTTTGCAGGCCAGCGACGGTGGGATCGTGGACAGCCATTTGGGTGAGAAACGGCAGGACCGTCGTCAGCGTTCCCCCCGCACCGCCATATTCGCGCGGAATTAGCAGTCCCCAGTAACCCACAGCAGCCAATTCGGCAAAGGTCTCGTCCGCGAGTTTGTTTTTTGCATTGTAGAGCGATCCGGCGGCCCGACGACGGGCCACCACGGCAAGCGATTCCTGAAACACCCGCGCGACCAGGTCGCTGGGCTGCTCATAGTGCAAATTTTTTGCTCCGCAATCTCCCTCACCCCGCCACAGCCAGCGTTGGACCGGGCCAAGGGTTGGCAAATCGGCGGTGGTTTCGGCGGTTGACGGCATCAGGGGTGCGAGTGGGTGCAATTAAAAGCAAGCAAATAGGAAATATCAGAATTTATCACACCCAGCCCCATTGTGGCAGCGAGCCCAGTGTGGCAGCGAGAAAAATTAATTCAGGGTTGGACACGAGGCAAAAGTGATCTGATTTTAGATTTCAAGTCAGGTCTAAGTGAATTTAAATCTACATTAACCAAAAGTGCTAGAGATTTGTTGAACATTGGATAAGACTGTTTATGAGCGAAAGGGAATTGATATTATGCGGGCCAAAGGCCCAAGCTATCCCAGCCTAGGGCAAGGGCAGCGTCGCCCTAGGTGAATAGAAAGTAATCGGTGGTAGGGCCAACGGCCCGATTCAACTTTGCTGGTCGATAATTCCTTCGGCCATCAATGAGCTTAATGGATACTAGGCACGGCACGAGCTGTTAATACCACAAACTCTAGTATTGAAGATCGCTGCTCCCTCAACACGGCGAGGAACCATCAACAATTTTTCGCGAATCCAATCCACCTGACAAAAACTCTCCGTTTAACTATCCCCCGGCATACATTTCTGTGATTAACCGCCGCTGATTTTGCAGAATGATCGTGCGCCTAGGCTTCAGGCTTGCCGTCAATTCTCCTGACTCGACGGTCCAGGCTCGATCCAGCAGGGCAACTTTGCGGATTTGCTCATGGGGAAGGCAATCTGATAATTTAGCGGCGATTTCATCCAGATACAGCTTCTTCACCGCCGGACTACGGAGCGCGGCGGCGCGGGACCAGACCCAGATGCGGCGCTCGCGTATCGCTTGCCGTAGAGCCTCCGGTTCGGGGACGATTAACGCCCCTAGGCAGGGGTATCCTTCGCCAATCACCAGCACTTGCGCGATGAGGGGAATTTGTGATAAGCGTTGCTCCAGTCGCGCTGGCTGGATCTTGTGGCCGGAACTAAGGGCCAGGACTTCTTTTTTCCGCCCAGTGACATACAAGTAGCCTTCCGGGTCAATGTGGCCCAGATCGCCCGTTGCTAGCCAGCCATCCGTGACACGCGTTTGAAAGAGCTCTTCATGATCCAAGAAACCAGAAAGCAAGCTGGGCGTGCGGACCTGGATTTCGCCGCTGACTTGACCCGGAATAGGCAAGTTGCTGTTTCCCGCGATTGGTGTGGGGGAAATAGAATCGGGTGCATCCGCCACGATCCGGACCTGCACATCTGGCAGCGGCTGGCCCACGCTTCCCGCGCGATATTGGGCCAGGGTGCCGGTGCTGACCACGGGGCCAGCCTCGGTCAGGCCATACCCGGCAACCAGCGGCAGACCCTGCTCCCAAAAGAAATTTTCTGTTGTCGGACTAAGCGGCGCACCCCCTGCGACCAACAGGCGAATTTTTCCTCCCAGCAGCTTTTGTAAGTTAGTGGGGATTTCGTGGGCGGGCCAATTTTGGGCTAGGGCGTATTTGCGCAGCCGATCATAAAAGAGCGGCACGCCGTTCATAAATTCCGGCTGCGTCAGCGGTGCCAGACGGAGTGCCTCGTGCGGGCCTGCGGCCAAGACCATCTGGGACCCACGCAGCAGCCAAACATACAAATCCGCCGTGCGGGCGTACAAGTGCGCTAACGGCAACCAGCATAACCGGCGACCGGTCGGTTCATTTTCAAAGGCCGCCACTGTGGCAAACGCATTTGTCAAGAGTGCCTGTTGCGACAGTTGCACACCGATCGGGGTCCCGATAGTGCCAGAGGTAAACACAATCGTCGCCAAGTCCCCGGGATGCACAGTGGGTGTCGCTGCGCCCGTCGTTGCTTTTACCATTGGCAATCGCTGGGCAAAATCCGCCGATAACCAGCGATCCAGTGAATACAGACGCCAGTGATCGCTATTGATCTGCGACGTGGCATTGCTGGGGGATTGTCCCCCTGCCAGAAGCGCGCTCCGTAGCGGCAAAAAGTCCTGCTCCGCCACATAGACCCGTTTTGCTCCAGCGGCCCCCAGGTGTTCCACGGCATGGCGCGCTGGACACCCACGCGGGATCGCGACATGCACATTACCCCGTATCAAAAGCGCCAAGTCCAAGACCACCCAAGCGCGGGAATTTTCCGCCCAACTGCCGATCGGCTCATGCGGGGGGATTTGCCGGTAATCCAGATACGCGGTCAAACGCGCGATTTGCTCAGCCAGGTCCGCCCACGTCCAGGTGCGTAGCTGTCCAGCTTCCCAGGTCAAAAGGGCGGTTTGCCGGGTGGATTGCGCCGCGCGGACGTTCCAAATTTGCGTAAAAGTTGGGGAAAATTCCATACCGGTCGTGATGATTTGCCAATGAACAGTGGATTTTTTCCCCTGCTGCCGACCATTGTCATTCGCTAGCCAAGTCTGTATTGTCTGCAACAGGGGTAAAATTTCAATTGGGCCAGTGACGGACGATTCGGCTGGCATTTATTTATCCACTCTGGAACTACAAAAATAAGGGTTTTTGCATGGCACCATTAACTGGCAAAACAGTCTTAATCACGGGTGGTGGCAGCGGGATCGGCTTGGCCACGGCGCTCGCCTTTGCGGAGCAAGGCTGCCGCGTGGCTATTGGGGGGCGCGATGCCGAAAAACTACGACAGGCCGCCACCATTTGGACCGGTCAACCCGGCATTTTGCACCACATTGTGAACGTGGCCGACCGGGCCAGCGTACAGACATTTGTGGACTGGGCGATGGCGCAACTGGGCCAGATCGACATTTTAGTAAATGGAGCGGGGACAAATATCAAGCTACGCACGATGCGCGAGATGCCCCCTGCACAGTGGGATGAGCTGTTGGCTATTAACGCCACCGGGGCCTACAACATGCTGTATGCGGTGCTGCCGGACATGCGCGCCCGCCAGGACGGGCTGGTGATCAATATTTCGTCCGTCGCGGGACTGCGGGCGTTACGTCTGGGTGGGGTGGCGTATTGTGCGTCCAAATTTGCCATGACGGCCCTGGGGACGGCGGTGGGGAATGAGGAATGCGTCAATAATATTCGTGTGACAAATATCTATCCGGGCGAGGTGGACACGCCGATTTTGCAGAATCGCCCCACGCCCGTGACCCCCGAACACAAAGCCCGGATTTTGCAGGCCGCGGATGTGGCGGCGGCGGCGGTATTTGTAGCCAGTCTGCCCTCACGGGCGCATGTTCCCGATTTGGTCATCAAGCCGCTGAGCCAGGAATTTTGCTAGAACAAGGGACTTGGGGTTTGTTACACTAGAGTTTAACGTGTAGCCGTTTCGAGTTTTTTCAGCCACTGACAGCGATTCCATTGCTAGAGGTTCGCCTATGACCACCGTCGAACAGATACTTGAACAAGCCCTGGCCTTGTCCGTGGCGGACCGCCTGGCGCTGATTGAAAAACTGGATTTGAGCATACCCGCCGAGGGATCCCATCCCGAGGTGGAAAATACCGGCAGCGCGGAGTTTGCCACGCCGGAGTTGGCCGCCAAATGGAATGACGAAGTGGAACGCCGGCTCGGCGCGTACGACCGGGGGGAGGTGCAAGCAATTGACGCCGACGTGGTTCTGGCGGAATTGCGTGCACGATTAGCCACTAAAATGGCGGAGAAACGAGCCTCGTGAAACTTCGTTTTTTGCCCGAGGCGAGATGGGAGCTGGACTCAGCGGCTGCCTGGTATGAAAATCACTCCTTGTCCGCAAGTGCCCGCTTGCTTGATGAGTACGAACGAGTACAACAAAAGATCAAACGCAACCCCCAGGCCCACGTCCGTGCCGAATTTTATACCGGTCCGCGAGAGGTTCGCCGCTGTCAATTGAAAAAGTTTCCTTACATTGTGATTTATGAATGCCGTGGAGTGAATCCCATATCGGAACTCATCGTCGTCGCGGTCAGTCACACCAGCCGCGAGCCGCTGTATTGGGTGGAGCGGCTGAGTTCAATTTAGAATGCAGAATTGAATTTAAGCATACGGTATTTACAAACTTGAATACACAACTGATGTCCCGTGGTGCGGGGTGTAGCCTGCAACCCAAGACTGTAAATTGCATTTGTTGGTCGAATTGGATGAATCGGGCCTTTGGCCCTTTCATTGATTACTTTCCATTGACCTAGGGCGACGCTGCGCTTGCCCTAGGCTGGGATAGGTCGGGCCGTTGGCCCGCAATACATCATACGCCTTTGGCCCGCAAAGAATTAAACATCCTTGGCCCACACATACTTGAGCAACGAATAATCGTCGCACGTTGCGAAGATTTGAAAAGTTAGTAGTACAGATACCATCGGCGGCTTTATAACCGCGTCCGTTTACCGACGGACTAACATCCACCGCTTGCCTGTTCCCCACGTCCCGCGACCCTCGCCCCTGTCCCTCGCCCCTCCCCTCATGGCATTTCTCCGCCGTATTTTACCGCTCCTGTTCCTGCTGGGCCTGATTGGCAGCCTGGCCTGGACGTTGCCCCTGGGCCAGATACCCCCCGCCGATTACACCATTGCCAACGGCACCGACCCAAAGTCCCTCGATCCCGCTCTGGCAAGCGGCACTCCAGAAGGCCGCGTCCTCTGGGCATTATTTGAAGGTCTCACCAGCCTCAACCCACAAACCTTGCACCCCGAACCCGGCATGGCGGAACGCTGGGAAATCTCGCCCGATCAAAAGACATACACCTTTTTTCTGCGGGAAAACGCCGTCTGGTCGGATGGTACGCCGATTACCGCGACGGACTTTGCCTGGTCGATGCTACGGATGCTGCACCCCGCCACGGCGGCCGAGTATTCCTACGAACTATGGTATATCGTGAATGCCAAGGCGTTCACCACACAGTCGGTCAAGCCCGGCGACACCGTGGAAATTGAAATCGCTGCCGACGAGCTTACCGCGCCGGAACGCCAGCGCTACCCCGTCGCGCCGTTAAATCCGCAGGCTCACATTATGACGGGCAAACTGTTGGCCACCGAAGTCCCAGCCACAAAGCCCCAGACCACACAGTCCGCCACTTCCACATCGAGCACTGACACTTCGTCAACTACGAAAACAGATCAAGAAACTCCCGTGGAAAGTCCGGATTTGGTTTACATTGTGGAGATCAACGGAATTCCCCGTCGCTTTCAAAAAGAGGGACTGGACGGTGGCAAAAAATATCTCTGGCTGCTCCCCTCGTTTCAAGAGGTGGGCATCCAGGTCCTCGACCCCCGCACACTGCGGATCACGCTGGAACATCCCGTTCCGTATTTTTTAGATTTGATGGCCTTTTATCCCTTTGCCCCGGTGCAGCGGGCTTGCGTGGAACGGCACGGAAGCGACTGGACCAAGCCGGGAAAAATGGTCAGCAATGGGCCATATGTGCTCCAGCGGCGTGGTTTTCGCGAGCGGATTCGCGTGGTCAAAAATCCGCTCTACTGGGACCGGGAAAAGGTAAAGCTGAACGTTGTCGATTTTTTATGTGTGCAGTCGATAGTGACGGGGGTGAATTTGTACCTGACGGGACAAGTGGACTGGATCGAGGTCGTTCCTACGCCCATGATCCCCGCGCTCTTGGCGCGTCAACACCCCGACTTTCAGCCGCAGCCTTATATCACGACCACGTTTTATCGGTTAAACGTCACCCAGCCGCCGTTATCGAACAAAAAGTTTCGCCAAGCGCTGAACGCGGCGATCGACAAACAAGCCCTGGTCGATAAAATCGTGCAAGCGGGGGATCCGGCGCGGAATGTCGTATCCCCCGTGATCACCAGCCACCGACCCGCGTACTGCGGACCATACGATCCCCGCCAGGCCAAGGAACTACTGGCCGAGGCACTGGCCGAACTTTCTGGCGAGCTAAAAAAACCCCAAACCGCCGCCGACTGTTCCTTGATGCTGCAATTCAACACCAACGAAAAGCACCAGGCCGTCGCCGAGTTTTTGCAGGATCAATGGCAGCGGCACCTGGGCATTCGCGTCCAAGTGCAGGGGCTGGAATGGGGTTCCTTTCAAAGCAATATGAAACAACTCAATTATCAGGTCTCCCGCTACGGTTGGGTGGCCGACTACCCCGACCCTTCCACATTTTTGGGGATGTTTATTACCGGGGGGGGTAACAACCAAACCGGCTGGTCGAACGCCAAATTTGACGAACTGGTCAGCCAGGCCCAGGAACAAACCGATCCCGCGCGGAGGGCCGAATTGTGGCATCAGGCGGAGGAAATCTTGATGGATGAACTTCCCGCACTCCCCCTATTTTTTGACCGCAGCACTAGCCTGACCCCCAGTTACGTCAAAGGTTACAGCCACAACTATCACAATGTCCACCCACTAAAGGGAATGTGGATCGATCAGGCCGAAAAAGCTAAAGTCCTGGGAGCACGCCGCCCATGATCGGATTTTTGCTCAAACGCCTGCTGTGGCTCTTACTCACGCTGTGGGTGGTGTTTACCGTCTGCTTTTTTCTGATGCGGGGGGCGGCGGGCGGTCCCTTTGATGAGCTAAAAACATCCGATCCCGCGATTAAGAAAAACTTAGAAGCGCGCTACAAGCTGGACCGCCCGATCGGGGAACAATACGTCTATGAACTGCAAAATTACCTGCGGGGGAACCTGGGCGTGAGCATCAAACTTTCGGACTACCGCGTGATCGAGGTAATCGCCGAAGGGTGGCCCATTTCCCTGGCGCTGGGCCAGTTGGCATTAACACTGGCGGTGGTAGTGGGCGTGTCGGCGGGGATAATCGCGGCGCTTTCACGGGGAAAAATATTGGACACGCTGAGTATGCTGGTGGCGACGGCGGGAATAGCGCTGCCGACATTTGTCACGGCCAGTCTGGCGGTGCTGATATTTGTGTTTATCCTGCCGATCTTTCCCGCCGGAGGTTGGGGAAATTTGCAAAATCTGATTTTACCCGCCTGCTGCCTGGCAGCCCCCTACGCGGCATATATTGCCCGGCTGACGCGCACGGGAATGCTCGAGGTGCTGGGCCAGGACTACATTCGCACGGCGATTGCCAAGGGGCTGCCGATGTCGCGGGTGGTGCTGCGGCACGCGCTATCGGGCGCGCTGTTGCCGGTGGTGACGTTTCTTGGTCCGGCGACGGCGGGGATCTTGACCGGCTCGCTGGTGATTGAACAAATCTTTGCCATTCCGGGGTTGGGGACGCACTTTGTCCAGGCGGCCCTGACCAAGGATTTTACTCTGTGCATGGGCTTGGTGCTGTTGTATACGACTTTGGTTTATCTCATGAATCTGGTGGTGGATGTGGCGTACACGGTGCTCGATCCGAGGGTGAAATTAAATTAAGAATTGAGAATGAAGAATGAAGAATTATTAATCACTGGGCACTTTCCACTGCCCACTTTCCACTACACACTACCCGCTAGCCATGCCAGCCCCTTCGATATCCTCAAACGACGATCTTGCGCGTTACCAGGAGCTGTTGCGTGAAAGCGCGCAACTGCGCGGTACGTCGCTAGCGCGGCGGGCCTGGCAAAAACTGCGGCGGCAGTGGCCCGCGATGACGGCCTTGGGAATTCTTGCGGTGGTTGTGCTTTTGGCATTATTGACGCCGTTGTTGCCGCTCCAACCCCCCCGCGCTGTGCGGCTTTCCTCTCAGTACCTTCCCCCGCAATTCGGGTGGGGCCATCCGTTATTCGTGGAAAGTACCGGCGTTCCCGTTTCCTTGGATCATACTGACGCCGCGGAACTGATGGCGGTCGGGTTTGGCCTGCCCCGCGCGGGGGCTGCGGCCACTTCCGAAGAGCTCGGCCCCTTGGCCGCGTGGTTGTTGCGCACGCGCGTGCGGCTGTGGGGGGCGTGGTCGCTCAACTCGCTGTGCGGCACCGACAGCCTGGGACGCGATTTGCTCTCGCGCATTTGCTGGGGAACACGGGTATCGCTGTTGGCCGCCACGGTGGCAACCGGCGTTTCGCTCCTTATCGGCGTCTTGTACGGCGCGGTGGCCGGGCTGGCGGGGGGGTGGCTGGACAACCTGCTTATGCGGATTGTCGATGTCCTCTATTCCATCCCCATTATTTTTGTCGCGATCTTTTTGATCTCCATCCTGGAGGCCCCCAACTATCGCGCCGATCTGGCCAAGTGGGGCATCAGCCGGATGACTATCTTTTACCTGGTGATTGGAGCGCTCTATTGGCTAACAATGGCCCGCGTGGTGCGCGGGCAAGTGCTTTCGCTCAAACAGCAGCAATTTGTCGAAGCCGCCCACGCCTTGGGCGCTGGTCCGTGGTGGATCATTCGCAAGCATCTGCTGCCCAACTGCCTGAGCGTGGTGATCGTGTATTTGACGCTAACCATCCCCAATGTCCTCTTGACCGAGGCGTTTTTGTCATTCCTGGGCCTGGGGGTCCAGCCGCCGGATGTGTCGTGGGGCCTGCTGGCGAATGAAGGGGTCAAGACGATCAATCCCATTCAAATCTACTGGTGGCTGGTGCTGTTTCCGGCGGTGGCCATTGGCCTGACGTTGTACAGTTTGAACTTTTTGGGGGACGGCCTGCGCGACGCGCTCGACCCGCGGCTGAGGAAATTAACAATTAAAAATTAAGAATTAAAATTGCTATGCAACCCAGCCTGTATAATAATTTTTCATTCTGAATTCTGCATTCATCATTCTGAATTTACGCATGTCCCTGCTTTCCGTCCGAGATTTGGCCGTTGAGTTTCACACCTCGGAAGGGGTTGTCCGGGCCGTCGCGGGTATCTCCTACGATTTGGAAAAAGGTCAAACTCTAGGGATCGTCGGCGAAAGCGGCTCCGGCAAAAGCGTGGGCGTGCTGGCGCTCTTGGGCCTGATCCCGCAACCTTCGGGAAAAATAGTTTCGGGAAGCGCGATCTATGCGGAAAAAGATCTGTTGCGGCTGACCCAGCGGGAATTGCAGCTGATTCGGGGTCGGCGGATCGCCATGATTTTTCAAGATCCCCTTACCGCGCTCAATCCGTATTTGCCCGTGGCAGAGCAACTGACCGAAGTCACCCGCCACCACCTGCGGCACACCGCCGGCCAGGCGCATCGCCATGCGGTGGAACTACTCAATAGGGTGGGAATTCCCGGCGCCAGCCGCCGTATTTACGATTATCCGCATCAATTCAGCGGGGGGATGCGACAGCGGGTGATGATCGCCATGGCGCTTGCCTGCCAGCCGGATATCCTCATCGCCGACGAACCCACCACGGCACTGGATGTCACCATCCAGGCCCAAATCATGGAGCTCCTCGCCAATTTACAGTCCGAGACCGGCATGGCGCTCGTGTTGATTACGCACGACCTGGGCCTGGTGGCGGGGCATTGCGATCAGGTCAAGGTCATGTACGCGGGCAAGTTTGTGGAAGAAGCGGCGGTGGCGGAGTTATTCTCCCAACCGCGGCATCCTTATACGCGGGGGTTGTTGGATTCGCTTCCCAGCGTGGCGGGGCGCACCCAGCGGTTGGTCCCCATTCCTGGGCAGCCGCCGGATCTGACGGCGTTGCCGCCGGGATGTCCGTTTGGCCCGCGCTGCGCATTCCGGGCCAGCGACTGCGAGACGGCTTTTCCACCGGTGACAGAATTAGCGGCGGAACATCGCTATGCCTGCTGGCATCCCTGCGCGGCGAACGGGCAGGTCTGAATGGACAAGAAGCAGATTATTAGGGGCCATCCGCACGCGGGATCGACCCAATAGCGGTTGATGTGCATCGCACGATAGGCTAATCGCCCAGCATCATTTTGCCGGTGATCATGATTAATACAAACAGCAAGGCGCAGATGCCCAGGATACCCAGCACGGCCGACATGGAAAGTCTCTTTGAGTGGGGAAAGTGTGGAATTCGAGAATCGGTAAAATTAAATTTATCACTCCGGAATGGAAGTGCAAAGGGGGCGCAAGCGAGTGCTTTGGCAACACTTTGTTGAAGATTTGCCAAAGGCGCAATAACCGTGAGCTAGCGCCTAGCGGCTGATACCACCCAACTCGAATCAACCGCTGGACAATATGCCAGGTTGTTTTTTCTGGCAAAAATCGTGCGGATTACTGTGTAAACGCCGCCGCGCGATAGTTTTTTGAGGCAACCAATTTGACGCGTTTACTGCAATTGCAGACGGCTTTGGGCCCGACTGCATAAGCGGCGGTATAACTGCTGATATTCCCGCGCGCTGCGTCCCCAGGACCAATCTTGCCGCATGCCGGTGGTCACGATCTGCCGCCAGATTTCTGGTTGAGCATAATGCCCCAGCGCGCGATCGAGCGCGCTTGCCAGGGCGAGGCTGTGATAATCGCCAAATTGATAGCCGGTGGCTGTCTGATCCAACAGTGTGGCGGCCGTGGTGTCGGTAATCGTGTCCAGTAACCCCCCGGTGGAGCGCACCACCGGCACGGTGCCATACTTCAGGCTGTACAGCTGGCTTAGTCCGCACGGCTCAAATCGGCTGGGCATCAAAAAAATATCCGCCGCGGCTTCGATTCGATGCGCTAGGGGATCGGAAAATTCCAGCCGCACCGCCAGCTTGTGGGGATACTCCCCGGCCAGTTGTCGCAATTGCTCTTGCGCGCGCGCGTCTCCTGTTCCCAGGAACACCCATTGCATCTCGCGGTGGGGAAGCCACAGCCGCAGCAGCTCCAGCAGCAAATCCACCCCTTTTTGGTCGGCCAGTCTCCCCACAAACGCGGCCAGCGGCACGCGCGGCTCCGTGGGCAATCCCAACTCGCGCTGCAGAGCCGCTTTGTTCGCGGCTTTGCCCGCCTCAAAATTTGTTACAGTGTACCGCGTGGTCAAATGCCGGTCCGTCGCCGGATTCCAGACGCTTTCGTCGATGCCATTTAAGATGCCAAATAAGTTTTCGCGACGATTTTGCAGCACTCCCTCTAGCCCGCAACCTTGGGCCGAGGTCTGAATTTCGCGGGCATACGTGGGGCTGACGGTGCTGATGGCGTCGGCAAAGACCAGTCCGGTTTTGAGGAGGTTGAGGTTGCCATAAAACTCCATTTGCTGCCAATTAAAATATTTCCAGTCCAGGCCAGTCAGCACCATGTCCCAATGCCAAAACGCCCCCTGATATGCCAGATTATGCACCGTCATCAGGGAGACCGCCCGTTCCAGTCCCGGCACGCCCCGATATTCAATTTGCAGCAGGGCCGGGATCAGGCCGGTTTGCCAGTCATTGCAATGCAGCACATCCACGGGAATGCGCAATTTACGCAAGGCCTCCAAGACCGCCCTGCTAAAAAACACAAACCGTTCACAATTGTCCCGGTAATCTTCTCCCGCTTCCTGATATAGTCCCTTACGCCCAAAATAGTCCGCCTGCTCTATAAAATAGACCGGCACATCGCCGGGGGGTTCATCCGAGCCATTGAAAGATGCTTGATCGGCAAGGGGCGGGATGGGGAGATGGCCTAAGAGCAGTTTCCCCGTAACCAGCTTATTACCGATAGGGATTTCCAGGGTAATGCCGGTTTGTTCGATCGGAATCCCGGACTGATAAACCTGCGGATAGCAGGGCATGATCAGATAAGGAGTAATTTCCAGTCGAGCCAGCTCCAATGGCAACGCTCCGCAAACATCGGCTAGACCGCCGGTTTTGGCAAAGGGGACCGCTTCGCTGCTTGCTATCACCACCTGCATACGGATGTGCTCCAAAATGCTGTAAGCTATTGCCATAAAATACTTTACTGCATTTTTAAGCTGCCTTTATGGGCATTGATAACATAAATTACCTTTACCTTAGTTTTATTTTACTACCCACAATTTGCCTAGGGAGCACAATTTTTCTACCTTACCCAGCCCTCCTGATCGCAGAATTCGTCAATTTTCCCAGAGGGGATTGAACGAATCTGCCTCGATTTGGCACCTATTTCTGACTTTTGCGGCACATGGGGCAATTGTGCCATTCCTAGGGGCAACTTTCAGGGGCAAATCCTCCCGCAGCCCTCAGGGTAGGGAGGCTTGCGTTCAGGCGGTGGTATTTACTAGGGGGGAGTGATTTTTCGGTGTGGAGCGTGGATGGGAGGTTGGTCAAAGTTGTTACAATAAAACTCGGAGCCATCATAACTTTGATACAATAAAGCTTGCCCAGGGTGAATGTGACGCAATAAACAAGCTGCTTGTTTTTCGTCCGTCACCTATTTAACCCGGGCCAAAACCGCCATACGCCAGCTCCTTTTTTCCCATACGTAGTTCGTCATTTGAAAGTTGACATCGACCAAGCGATTGAGCAGCATTTTGCCCGGATTCACCGTACGGCGATTGTCCTGACGGGTAATCCCTGGGATGCGGATGACTTGGCTCAAGAAACCTTTTTGGTCCTGGCCAGACAAGCGGTTGCGCAGGACAGCCCGGCGGATTTTGCCGGACGCAGCCAGTTATCCACCTGGTTGTATGGCATTTTGCTGAACTTGGAACGCCGTTTGCGCCGCCGCTGGGGAACTCAACGGGAAAAACTACGGGTGATTTGGAATGAACAAGAGACACCCCGGACCGAGCCAGCCGCCGAAAGCGCGCTTGAGGTTTCCGAATGGAAACGGAGTTTATGGTCGTTTGTATCACGCCTGCCCGAACAACAGCGCCAGGCGGTGGTGCTACGTTATAGCGAGCACCTTTCCTACGAGCAAATCGCAACCGTGTTAAATTGTCCCCTTGGGACGGTGAAATCCCGCTTGTTTCATGGACTAGAAAACCTGCGCAAGCTGTTAGAGGCGGAAGGAGCCGACACCCGCGCGATACCCCGGCATCCTACCCAGGATCAAGCCCATGTCAGCTAATCAACACCCTCCGGAACAATCCCTGACGGGGTCCTGCCCCGACTGTCAACAGACGACCGATCCGACCTTTGCGGAAACGGCCGTATGGCCCCCGCTTTTGGGTGTTTTGGCGGATCAATTGACCGCCGATTCCCGGCGTTTGGCGTTAATCTATCCAGCGCCCCCGTGCAACCTGGCAACTGCCACCGCCGCTGCTCCCGCTAAAACAGATTTGGCCGGCGGGTCGGAAGTAAATCATCCCCTTCAGCCTGCCATGCATGCTGAGCCGTCTTTTCCGCCCGTGCCCGCGGTTATGGTCCATCCGCGCGAACATCATTCAGCTTCGTTAGGGTCGCGGCGTTGGCCGTGGTTTGCTGCCGCCAGTGTGGCGCTAATCCCCGCCGCCGGAATGCTGTGGGTTGGTTGGCAGACGGGCGGGATGGAGAATATTGCCAATTTTGGTGGGCATTGGTCGGCCCCGGTGGAAATTAGCCACTCTTTTCCGCCTCCCGCCCCCTCAGAAATCGCCAATCCCCAACCCCAAACTGCCACAATCATGGCCACTTCCTCGGCCAGCCTCCCCCCGATCAATGAAAACCTTCCCCTCCCCTCCGGAGCCGAGCCCGTCTCATTTCATCCCCCTGGCAGAACGGGACATGATCACATTCCCACACATACCCCTCCCACGCGGGTCTTTCAATCGCTAAGCGCCCCGCAACGCGAAGCGTTTTTAGACCTCTTAGAGGCACAAGCGTTGCAGCTCGATAGTTTGTCGATTTAGCTCAAATCATTATTTTTTAATTTAATGCCGACCACCTCCTAAAAATAGATCGTCCGGTTCGACCATGATTGCACGAATATTTAATTCGCTTTCTCCTCGGGCGCGCCTGGGCTGGATAATACTGGCGTTGAGTTGCGCTTACCCCGCCGCGGGCATTTTACACGCGGAGGAATCCACCGAATCTGCCGCGGAACAACTGGTGGCCGCCACGGTTACGGTACGCCTGGGTGTGGTCAAGGAAGCCCCCGCCGAGCAAATTGGCACTCCCGCCGCCGCATCGCCAACAGAAAATTCCACCACAACGCCGGAAAGCGCCGCATCCAAGCCCCAGAACCCCCGCCCGGCCGAGGAAATCACCGTTTGCAGCGGAGTCTCTTTGGGCCGGGGGTTGATTGTGACTTATTTTGAACCGCCCGCGGATTTGCTGGCCCAGGCTCCCCGTGTACGGGTGACGTTGACGGGCGGGGAACAGGCCACGGCGCATATTCGCGTGGTCGATCGTTACAGCAATTTGATGTTGCTGGAAATCGCGAATCAACAACTACCGGGACTAAAACTGGCGGACAAACTACCCAAAGTGGGCAGTCCGGTGCTGACGGCGGCTGGCGCGGGGACAGAGCAACCTGCCGTGTCGCTAGGCATTTTATCCGCCACGGACCGGTCGCTGGTGGGGACGGACCTGCCGCCGGTGGTGCAGTGCGATCTGCGCACGACCGAGACTTCTTGCGGCGCGGGGGTGGTAAATCGTTCTGGCGAACTACTGGGAATCTTGGTGGCAACATCCCAACCGGGACAACATACCACTGGTTGGAGCTACGCCCTGGACATGCCGCATTTAGCGCGTTTGCTCCGTTCGCATGTGCCAAATAAAACGCTGGAACTTAAACGGATGCGGCCGATGGTGGGCTTTACCCTGGGTGCGGGAGAAGAAGAAGGCGTCGTTGTCGTGGAGCGGGTGCAGGCGGAAGGTCCCGCCGCCGCCGCGGGGATTTTGGTGGGGGACAAGCTGGTTGAAACCGAAGGCATCAAGATTCGCAGCGCGTATCAGGCGATTGATTTGATTTTGCACAAGCAGCCGGGAGATACCATTCGTCTGCGGATTGCCCGGGGCGGCGACCACCGCGATCTGACCGTGCGGTTGGCCGGGGACGCCGTGACCCTGGTGGGACGCCCCAATCCCGCGACGCCCCAGGGTGTGCAGGTAGGCTCCGCGGTCAAGGCCACCGTGCGCGAAGGAAAAATTGCGGTACAAAACGGCAACCATACGGCGGAAGTCGCGGTCGACGGCCAGGGCGCTCCGCGGCGCAGTCCCGGCGACGAGGTGGAAATGCTGCGGTTGCAATTGCAAGCATTTGAACGGGTGTTACTAGAACTGCAAAAAGAAAATGCCACTCTCCGGGCGGAAAACCAAAAACTGCGGACAACCCCCGCAAAGTAATTTATACGTGGCTGAATTTTACAGCCTGCAGATCCGCGTGATTGATTGAAAATTCGTGACGCTCTCTTTTCTGATCGCACACTTAGCTGTCGTTCATCCTGGAAGCGCGGTGGGTACAGATTTTTAACAGGAGGCAGCGGAGTTAGCCGAATACCGAAACGTTGTTATTTTTAAAAAGCTTTACGCAGTTCTGTCCGCATTCGTGGTAACGGGCGACGATTTGTGTTAATTGGTTCTTAGACAATTATACTGCTCAAATTGCTATCTACGAATTTTATAGTCGTGCCCCGGCGCTGTGCGGCGGGTAAATTTGCGGTCTTGCCAATCCGTTTTTTTGCTTGCATACCTTCCCGCGCCTCCAGGATAATACGGCACTGGGCGTTTCACTGTCAGCAACCAACTCTTTACCAAGGAAGAATTCATGTTATCAAAATTTTTACGCCACGGCGCTGGTTGGGCCTTGTGCCTGTTGGGGGCTATTAATGCCTCCGCCGAACATCAATGGACACTGAAACCAGGCACGCCCGAACTTCAATCGGCGGGGCAACTGGCCTTTGCGCCGGATGGCATTTTGCTGGTGGGGGACAATCGCGCCGCCGCCATTTGGGCCTTGGACACGGGTGAAGTGGATAACACCGCGGGAAAAGCGGCGGCCGCTCCTCGGGCCGCGCAAAGCGCGCTTCCCCCCACGCTAAAAATTGAAGACCTGACAGCGGTTCTGGCGCGGGAGTTAAAGCTGGAGCAGCCCTTGGCGATTAATGATCTGGCGGTCAGTCCGGTAACCGGCCAAGTTTACCTGTCAGTGGCGAGTGGTGAAAAAGCCCTGCCCGCTATTGTGCGGATCGGCGCCGCCGGACTGCCCGAACTCGTGGAACTGCAAAATATCCCCCATTTGCGGGCCAGCTTGCCCAATCCTCCCGAAGATAAAATCGTGGGGGAGGGCCGACGCGCAAAGAATCGCCGCAACGAGGCAATCACCGATCTGGCGTACGTGGATGGCAAAGTCCTGGTCGCGGGGATGACCAGCAATCCCGCTCCCTCGCAAGTCTTGGAATTTCCATTTCCCTTTGCTCCGACCGAAGGAGGCACCACCATCGAGATTTATCATGCCGCCCACGGCAAAGTGGAGGACCACGCGGCGATTCGCACGTTTGTGCCGCTGACGATCGATGGAGAGCCGACGATTTTGGCCGGATTTACCTGCACACCCTTGGTGCGGCTGCCGATCAAGGGGTTGGAAGAAGGAAAAAAATTGCGCGGAACCACCGTGGCGGAACTGGGAAATTGGAACGTGCCGCTAGATCTAATTTCATATGAAAAGGACCAGCGGCCTTGTTTGCTGCTGGCCAATAGCGCCCGGGGGGTGATGAAAATCAGCCTGGAGGATATTGGCCGCGCCGAGGGTCTGAGCGAACATGTGCGCGATGGTGGCACGGCTGGCCAAAGCTTTGAAAAAATCCCCGCGCTCGAGGGGACCGTGCAGTTGGACAAAATCAACAACACGCATGGAGTGGTCATTCGCAAAGCGGGCGAGCAATTGAACCTGGAAGTGGTGCCGCTCCCCTAAGTATCACTGACCCAGGTTGTCTGGCGGTTTTATCGGTTGCATAAACCTGATCGCCCGCGGCGTGAGCATGGGGTCCGGCATTTTTTACCGGCCCCTGGCTAACGCCGCGGGTTATTTTTATTGGCAGGGTTGGTTGTCGATAGATGCCTTCCCAGTGGAAAGCCGGGGATCATGCTAAAACGGAATGCCTCCTTGAGCGGGCCACTGTGCAGAGAACGAGGGAAGAGGAACACAAAAAACGTGTGTCCTGTCTACTAAATTTTGTGTTCCAAAACGTATTTTAGCTAGTCGATAGGAGACGGCGTTCAGTAGGAGAGACCCTGGACTTGGCAAATGTTGCTCTGCTTTGTAGCATTTCCCCACCTATGAGGACAAACCACCGTATCCGCCTGTTTGCCGGCCAGGTTCATTGCCTGTTCCATCCTTGCGCCCTTCTGACGCGTGGAGGGATGGCATTGTTGGTGCTAGCATTTGCGCTGGGAAAGACCACGCCTTTGGAGGCGGACGAACGTCCCCCGGAACCATTAAGTCCCCCGGCACTGCTAAGTACCGCGTCACTAGATGGCAATCCGCCCCCCAATGGCAATTCCGCCGCGAGCGCTCATCCCCCGCCGATTTGGGTGCTATTAAAAAACGGGTCCGTCATCAGCGGCCAACTGCAAAGCGTGGGGGAGCGTTGGCGGCTGCGCGTGCCAGCCGGGGAGCTGGAGTTGCCGCTGCGGGATCTGGAATTCGCGGCGCATTCACCGGACGAAGTTGCGCAATTTCAGTATCAGCGGGTGGATGTGTCGAACCTCAATGCCCGCCTGGACTATGTGCAGTGGTGTCTGGCGGCGGAATTTTGGACCGCGGCCCGGACAGAACTAGAAACTATCGCCCAGTCCCAACCGGCCAGCCCCCGTTATCATCGGTTGCGGCAAACAGCCCAAGAACTTCACGCGGCGGCGACGGCGCGGCAAATGCCCGCGGCACAACGCGCCCTGCCCCCCAACCCAACCCCGCGCGCCATGGCTGAAGCACGGGGCTGGCAAGCACCGCTGGAGCATCGGAAAAACATCCCCACCCGCGAGCGGTCCGCTGGCGGTGCGGCATCCCGAAAATCCCCCTCGAAAATAGAGCCTCATTCTCCGGCGATCAACCAAGGGGACCCTTTTGATCCCGCGATTTATCATGCGCGCCATGGCTTGCAAGCGGGCAAGACCACGTCCCCGGGGCAACTTTCCCCACCTGCGGCGCAACTTACGCCAGGCTCGCCGGAGAAAAATCTCCCTGCGACATTTGTCGTGGACCAGTCTCCTCCGCTTGAGCAACCACCCCGGCCAATCGTCAGCGAGGATTATGTCCTCCCCATGGGCAGCCCATCCGATGAGTGGCGGGACGATATTCCCCAACAGACATCCGGACGATAAATTCGCGCGTCGGAAATTTTATGGAAAGAGAGTGGCGGCACTAGCGGATAGAAATTTCTCCCCGTTCGGCCAATTCTAAAAACTCGCGGTTACTGTCCAGCATCGGTCGCAAGCGGCGCATTTCCGCGGGGGTGACCCAATGGATCGAGGCGACTTCATCGGGGTTGGGGGCCAACTCGTCGGGATTTTCCAGGGTCGAGAGCCACCAGGCCAGTTCCACGCCCCAACGGGTGACATTTTTCCAGACGCAACGCTGCGGCAGGACGATGGCGTTTAGTTCCTCGCGCAATTCACGGATCACGGCCATGGGTTCGCTTTCGCCCGGTTCGATCCCTCCGCCGGGAAAGCAATATTTTCCCGGGGCCGCCACCAAGTGGGAACGACGTATCACCAGTAATTGGCTGTCCCGCCAAATCACCGCGACCGCGCCGCGGCGAACGATCGGGGGTGGGGGTGCGGGGGAAAGGTCCATGCGAAAGAGCGAAAGAACGTTGATTGGCCGGAGAAATCCACTGCCTCACCATCGCCAGCGGTCCCTTATTAGAAAGTCTTTGCCCGGGCCAATCAATACCAAGCCCCGTAGCGTTCTTCCCGCCAGGGGTCCCCGCGCAAGTGATATCCCGCGCGTTCCCAGTATCCCGGCTGGTCCTTTTCGATAAATTCCACGCCGCGAACCCATTTGGCGCTCTTCCATGCGTACAGTTTGGGTATCACCAAACGCAAGGGCCAGCCATGATCGGGGGTAAGCTCTTCCCCGTCGGCTTCCCAGGCAAAGAGCGCGTCCTCGTCCAAAAAATCCGCTAGCGGCAAATTGGTGGTGAAATTTTGTTCGCAGTGAATCAACACAAATTGCGCCGCGGGGAGCAACTCCACGTGCTTGACCAGTTCCCGGGTCGCCACCCCCCGCCATGTCATATCCAACCGGCTCCAACGGGTGACACAGTGCATATCCGCCCGCACGCTGACTTGGGGCAATGCCCGCAATTCCGCCCAGGACCACTGGCGCGGTTGCGCTAGTAATCCCCACCACCGCAAATCCCACTGATCCAGGTTGACGGCGGGGACGCTCCCCACGTGCAGCACCGGCCATTTACGCGTTAGAACTTGACGCGGTGGCAAACGCTCGACGCGCTGCGTGTCCGGGCTGATTATCTGTGTCAAAGAAGGTGATTTTTCGCTATGGGACATGGGCGTTAACCAGTGGCCAATATGCCGGGCGGGGGGGTGCTAGCACCCATTTACGGCAAACGGGAAAAAGAGCAGTAAACCAAATATCGTCCGCATCATCCCCGCGGCTATCATCTGATAGCATATCTTACACCAACAAAACCGCCAGGGCGAACATTTGCCTATGGCGGGGGGGATAGGATTGCCTTACTCTCGTGGGTTGATTGGCATAGTGGCAAATGGGCCGCGATAGTAAACTTTGCGGCACTTATCTGAATGACGCAAATCCGCGGCGACGGAAAGGCTAATAATTTTACTCCCTGGGGGAAAAATTAGGGCGGCCTGTTTGCGGCATTGATTGATTCAAACTTTTACCGGCTGCCAAGCATGGTTGCTGACACCCACAGAGCACTGTCGACTCGCGCTTGGACCCGCGTTTGTTGTTGGATGGGGTGCGCGTGGATTTGGGCATCGTTGAATCTATCCGGCGCGTTTGCCCAACACTTTCGCTGGGCCCATGATCATGGTCATTTTGGCGCGTCGTCACCCACCGCCGTGGTTCATGCGCAAGAAGGCGTGGTACAGATCGTGGAAACACCCGTCGTGGTGGGGGGAGAAGAATCATACGGCGTGTTGGGACCGCCCGTGGGTTGGAACCAAGATGCGCAAGTCTTGCCTCCGTACTCGGTGATGGCTCCCGCCAGTGGCGCCGCCGTGGCGGCGGCACCGGTCGCGTCGGCCAGCGAGCCGTGGGAATTGCACTATTTGCCGCTGGGGACGATCTATCGCGCGTATTTGGCGGATGTCAAGGAATCGCGGCTCAGCGCGCGGTACTTTGCCGATCAAAATCGCGACTGGTTTTTTGACTTTACCCTGGGGGGCAGATTCGGCTTGTTGCGATATGGCACGCGCGACGCGCTGCTGCCCCAGGGGTTTCAGATCGACGTGGAGGCGGCGGCCATGGTCCGCACCAATCCCCAGGAATCGCTCGATTTAGAGTCCAGCGACTATCGCGCCGGCATCCCCCTCAGTTGGAGCAACGGCAACTGGCGCACCAAGCTGGCCTACTATCACGTTAGCTCGCATGTGGGGGATGAGTTTCAATTGCGCAATCCCGGCTTTATGCGGTTGAATTACCTGCGCGACTCCGTGGTTTTAGGGCAGGCTTGGCAGGCCACAACCGATTGGCGCCTTTATGCCGAGGCAGAGTATGCCTTTAATACCGACGGCGGGGCCGAACCGTGGCTCTTTCAGTTTGGCGTGGAGTACAGTCCCTTTGTCCCAGGAGCAAACTCTCCCCGCTGGCAAGCTTTTAACGGTACCGAGGAAGTCTTTGGAGCCCCCTTCTTGGCCGTCCACGGCAACATTCGCGAAGAATTTGATTACAGTGGTACCATCATCGCCCAGGCGGGCTGGCAATGGCGAAATCTGCGGGACGGCCGCTTGCTGCGCATCGGCGGCCAATACCTCAACGGCAAAAGTGCACAGTACCAGTTCTTTAATCAGCTTGAAGAGCAGTTGGGCGTAGAAATCTGGTACGATTTTTAACTGTACTGGCATTTGCGAAATCCCCGTAAACATCGTAAGGAAAAGGGTTTACGCCATTTATTCTTTTTTCTGCGGCAATTCCGCCGACGTTCCCGCCCACGGACAATAGGATTTCTTGCCTACATTTTGCGGTTTTTGGTTATCCGGCGGATGGGAGTCAGTTAAAATAAGTAAGTGCTGGCAAACTGGCAGGGATCGGGGCAAAGGATCATGCCGGAAACGTTGTTCGAGGACGCGGCAAACCGCTTATCTGCCCGCCTCCTGGCGGAACACTCCTGTCGGCGCCTGGCGGTAACCTGTGCCGAATCTTCAGCATAATTTTTCTCTGTCAGGAAAAATGATTGCTGGGGAATGAGGGCTGTCCTTTTTTTATCGCATGCGACTGTGATTTGGCGTCATCCTTTGCTGTTGCGGATCGGGCCGTGGCTCCGGGGGGCATGTTTTGTCCTGATCGGCCTGGTGGCATTATGGACGACCAGTCTTTTGGCCCAACCAGCGGGTGATCGACCGTCGTCGGCGGTGTCGTCCCCCGCACCAGCGGCGGACCAAACTCAGACAAACTCCGACAGCGCTCGGGGGCCATCCGCCGCGGATGCGGCGCTCAGCGAAAAGATGCCGACCCCCGGGGTGACCATGCCGCTTCCCCCGGTGCCCAAGAGTGAATCAGAGGGGGACTCCCCCCTGCGTGACTCCGTCGATCAAGATGCGGGATCCGCACCCGGTCAGGAACATGCCAAATCACGTTTGGACGCGGGCGCAGCGGCCGCAAACGAGAATTCCCCGGGAAGCGGCGCGTCACGACAGGCCCCCACCAATCCAAAAGAATTAGAAATGGCCCCGCTTGCGGTTCCAGCGGCATCGACAGCGCCGGGAACAGTTGAGCCCGGGGCGATGTCCCCCGTGCCAAATTTAACCCAGGCCGAATTTCAAGCCTGGAAAGGAAACCAGGGAGCGGGAGGTCTAGGGGGCCAGCCTTTGGCCACATTGCAACAAGTCACCCTGATTGGTCAAACCCTGCGGCAAGCGGTGGAACTAGAAGCAACGCTGGAAATCCACGTGCATGAATCTAACAACGGCTGGGTGAGCATTCCCCTGGGTTTGCGCGAGGCGGCCTGGCAAGCCCCGCCAAAATATAGCGGGAACGGCGAACACATCGTGCATTTTGATCCCGAAGCGGATGAATATCGTTGTTGGATCAAAGCCGCTCCCAACACGCAACATCGGTTGACAGCGCGGCTATTGCTGCCATTAACTGGGAGTGGACCGGAACGGCGGTTAGAGTTTAACTTGCCGCTGGCGGGGGCCACTTCCCTCAAGCTGCTCGTACCAGCCCCCGTGGTCACGGTCTTGGAATCCTCCGGTACGCCCGATCCCGAAATTACCCAAACCGCCGAAAATCAGTCTCAAATCGAAGTTCTGGGCCTAAAGGGGGAATATGTTTTGGCTTGGCGGGAATTGGCCGCCAACGCCAATCAAATGCTCCCGCAAATCGAAGCCACCGGCGCGCAGCTCATTCGAATCGACGGAAGAACTATTTCCACGGCGGCGCGATTGATCTTACGCGGGTACGGCGCCGAATTTGAACGGGTGCGGGTCAAGCTGCCCCCCAAATCGATTTTGACCAGTGGATCGGGCAAGGGTTATGCCGTTTCCACGGTGGCGGGAACAAATGGCGAAATCGTGGAAGTTCTTTTTGATGTCAAAACCTTGGGACCGATCGAGGTGCGCCTGCAGACCGAGAGGATTTTGGACGTCAACAATCCCAACGAAAACCTGGACGTGGCAGGATTTCAGGTGCAAGAAGCCCTGCCGCATCGCCAGGGAGGGCAAATTGCCGTTAGTGTTGTCGGGGATTGGCGATTAACTTGGGACAAGCAAAGCCGGGTTCGTCCGATTGCCGCTTTTGGCGAATTGACCAACTCGCGGGATTTTAGCGCCATTTGGGAGTATGTCGGCCAACCTTATGAGTTGGAACTGCGGGTCGCTCCCCGACGGACGGTGCTGGCGGTCGATGCCGCCCACCAGCTGCGGCTAAGGGAACGGGAGGCCCTGCTCGAGACCACATTAAAGTACAACATTCGCGGGGCCCGCGCGGGAGCGGTCAGCGTTGATCTGCGGGGATGGAATTTGGAAGAAGTCAGCCCCATCGATCTGGTGAACTCCGCCGCGATCGAGACCGAGGGGTCGGGGCTGGTGCAGATTCCCCTCGCGGCGCCCGCCTTGGGAAATTTTGAATTAAAACTCAAGGCCCGCCGCAACGACATTCGCCCCGAGCGGCAAAACGCCATCCCCCTGCCGGTCGTGGTGGCGGACATTCCCGGTAATTTAACCCTGGAAGTGACCGCCGCCGAAAATCTCGAGTTAGAACCCGTGCCGGGACAGCATCAGCAATTATCCCAATTACTCAACACCGAGTTGCCCGTGAATCCGGGGGCGATATCGTGGAATTATCGGCTGGAAGGGCAACCCGCCCTATTCTCCGCTCGTCTGCTTAACCGTCCTAAAATTGTGCAAGGGGTCAACCTGGCCGAATGCCGGCTTTCTCCCACGGAGTTATTCGTCCGTCAAGACTTGGAATTTCATGTGCCCGAGGCCCCCATCGCGCAACTGCAAGTCGCCGCGCCGGAAAGCCTTTTGCGGCAAACAACCCTCGCCTGGGAATTAGACGGCCTCCCCGTCAAGCCCAGCGGCCCCCCCGCCTGGGATGCGCCCGGCAAACGTTGGGTCTGGACATTTTCGCTCCCCCAGCCGCGCGGAGGCGTCATACCCCTGACCGTTAGCTACCGCGCTTTGCAAAATTTCACTCGCCAGGCTACCGCCAAGCTGCAATTCGCCTTGTTTGTCCCCATCGCCGATCAGCATTCGCGGCAAGAGGTTTCCCTGCAGGCCGCGCCGGGGTTGCGTTTGGGCACCGAAACCCTAAATGCCGATTGGAAAGTCTTGCCCTTGGGGGAAAGGGCGGATGGAACGGCTATCCGCCTGGTGGCCGACCAACCTCGCACCGATCTTTCCGTAACCGTGCAAACCACCAGCGCCCCACGGGCGGGGTGGTCGATTGAACGTGGTTGGGTCCAAACCTGGATCAGCGAAAATGAACGCCAAGAGCGGGCCGTGTATCAACTGCGTGGTTGGGCTTTGCCAGAGAAAATTCTTTTGCCCTCAGGCGCTAGCGGGTCCGACGCCCAAGTCCTGTGGAACGGGGCGGCCCTGGCCGTGGAACTATCCGGCGACAGTGAATTGCGTCTCCCCACAACTTTGCCTTTTTCCCTTGGGACAGAGTCTGGTCTGGCGGCGCCTTTGCAACAATTGGAAATTCGCTATCGCTACACGACGCCCCCCGGATTATGGAGTCTAGAGTTTCAGGCCCCGCGGCTGGTGCCCGGCGCATGGCATCAACAGTTATATTGGCAAATCCTCGTCCCGCCCCGATGGCATCTGATTAACGATCCGGCCAATTGGCAGCCCGAGGCACATTGGAATTGGCAAGGGGGATATTGGGGACGCAGTCCCACATTGACCCAAACCGAATTGGAAAATTGGAGCGGCGCCGTCACTGAAAATCCACTCCCCGCCAGCGTGAATTCGTATCTGTTCAGCGGTATTGGCGAATTGGACCATGCCCGGGCATGGTTCGCCCCCCGCTGGTTATTGACTTGGGTGGGAGGACTGGTGGGTTTTGGCCTGGGTGTGGCTCTTTGGCGGTTTGCCATTTTGCGACATCCCCTTAGTTTGATCGTGGGTGGCCTGGTGTTGGTCAGTTTGGGAATGGCGTGGCCCGAGCCATTGATCTTGGGGGGACAAACCTTGCTTGTGGGCTTGCCGCTATTATTGATTGCGGGCCTGTTGCGCAGAATTTTAGGCGCGCCGCCGACACCGCAAACCACCGCTACCCCGGAACGCGGTTCCAGCCTCAATTCCCAACTATTAAAGCCCCTGGGAGGGGCTCTTCCCCATTCCGGCTCGACAGCCACGGTTAACCTGCCGGTTACCATGGAGCCGCAAGCATGATCACGCGCGTGGTGGGGACGGGCTGGTGGAAATTGACCAAAGGGTGGCCGGGATTGCTGGCGCTGCTCGTCTGGTTTGCCGGCGCATGTCTCTTGGCCAATGCCCAGACGTCCGATTTTAGCAAGGAGCTTTTTCCCCCGGCTCCTCCGTTGTTCAGCACCGAAAAGACCCCCCGTCCCCGGCCGATCACTCCGCCAGCTTCGTCTCGTACTCCCAGTAGTGCCACAACGACTAACGGTGCCACGACGACATCCAGCCTGAACACGTTGGGGATGGCCGCGCTGCCACCGGCTCCCGCCAGTTGGGGTGGGGACTTGCCTGCACAATTGCGGCGGATCGATGTGCCGGGGGAAAGCCACTCCCCCGCGGATTTTACTCAACGGGGCTACGTGGCGGTGGATCGCGAGCAATTTGACAAGGCATGGAAGCAGTGGCTATCCCGCGCGTCAGCCCAACCTCGCGGCTCGCGACGGCAGCTTGACGATCATCCCCCCGAGGCCCGCCAAGGAGTCATCCTCGAATCGCTGGCTTGTGACTGGGACTTGCGGGAAGAAGAACTGGTCGGAACGATTGAAGGCCAGGTCCGGTTGCTTCAGGACACCCCTTGTCTGTTGACATTGACGCCTTGGCCTTGGATCACCTCCGCCGGTAGCTGGCGGGATTCCCCCGGGGAATTGATTGCCGGCATGAACGCCCGGGGAGAATATCAAATTTGGGTCCCCGCTAGCGGGACTTTTCGCTTATCGGTCAAATGGCCCGCCCAGGTGGTGGACAAGGACCTGGTATTTGCCGGTCGCTTGCCCGCGGCGTTGTCGCGGACGCTTAGTCTGTCGATGCCCGCGATGACCCAGGCGCAGACCACGGCTTTGGTTCCGGTAAAGCGCGAGGAACTACCCGAGAACCGCGTGCGCGAGACCTGGCAACTGGCCGGCGAAGAAGATTTTCAATTGCGGATCGGGCGGCAAGCCCAGGTGGAGGGGGATCAGCCCCAGGCATTCGCGATCCGGCCGACAATTATCTATGAAGCGGGCCCTCAGGGGCTGCAACTGCTGTGGGAAGGCAAATTAGTGGGGCCAAATTTGCCCAATAACCGGTTATTAGTAAAGTGCGACGCTGATTTGAAAATATTGGAAGTAAAGTCGGGAACGCAAAAGTTGGGATTTGAATTGCTGGCGGCGGACGCGGCGGGGGGAAGCACCTACGCGCTGGACATGCCGCGCCAGGAATTGGGCAAGATGTTGCAAATCCTGGCGGCGGCTCCGCTGCACACCGGCGACTTGTGGCAGCTACCGCAATTGCATTTGGAAGAAGTCCTCTTGCAAGAAGAAAACTGGCAACTGTTAACCCTGGCTCCCTTTGCATTGGATCAGTTGGAGCTGCGCGACTGTCGCCAAACACTGGCCGAAACACTGCGCGGCAAACTCCCCGGCGAAGCCATTCATTTACAGACCATCGGCAAAGAGCCGCAAATTCTTGCCTTGTATCGTTGGCAGCAGGCGCGCGGCGCTTGGTCCAGCGGCTTGGAGTTGACCAGCGCTGACAATGACGCCATTCGCGCCACTTGGACCGCCGAAGTTGAATTAGAACAGGGCGAACTGGCCCGGTTAGAGATCGAAGTGGCCGATTTTTGGAATGTCGAATCCCTCGAAAGCAGCCCCGCGGATTCCACGGGCAGTTGGACGCGGACCCATCAGGACCACGGGGTTGACCTGTATAGCCTGCAATTTGCCCAACCCTTGCGCGAACGGCGCTTGCTGCGGTTTGTCCTGCGCGCCACGGCTCCCCGGGCCAGCGGCGCGGCACAGATTTCCGCCGCGCAGTTGGATCTGGCGCGGGTGGTGGGTCTGCCCCGGCAGGCGGGCTATTTATCGCTCAACTTAGGGGGGACCTGGCAACCGCGGTTTTTACCCGCCCCCCCCAAAAAACTCGATCCCCGGCAATTGACCACCGCCGAATTAGCCCTATTTGGCGAAGAGACGCCGGAGCAGTTGTACGCCTGGCCCGGCGCGGCGGAGGGATTTGCCTTGCGCCTGGAACGGACGACACCCGCCACCTTGGCCGAACTCGAAACTCGCATACGCGTGGGGCAATCGGAAATCCACGAGGAATTTCATGTCCGTTTTCCGGCGGGGACACCCCATCCGCGCCGTTTGACCCTCTTACTGACCGAATTGCACGAAACGCCGATTACCTGGCGCTTGCACGGCTCGCGCGCCCCCTTGAACGCATGTCGCCGTTTATCCATTCCCGAACAACTACAGCTTGACTGGCCCATGACGGGAGAAGCCTGGGAATTGACGCTGCCGACCTCGCGCGGGGAGACATGGGGATTAATTGGCGAACGTCGCCTGCCGTTGGCGGGCGAAGCCCGGCCCACGTTGTTGGCGTTGCCGGCGGCCTTTGCGCAGCGGGGAGTATTAACGGTCTCTTCGCCGCGCAATCCGGCCCCCGTGGTGCGGGCCGAACAAGCGGTCATTTTGCCCTTGGAGGCCGCTTCGGCGGGGGAAGAACCCCTGCTGGGCCGCTGGGAATACTTATCACCGACCCGCTCTCTTCATTTGCGCGATTCCCCTATTCGCATTGTGTGCGAGGGAGAATTATCCCGCCAGGCCGAGCCTCGGCAACCCGTGATCTGGCTGGCGGAACTGGAAACGTTTTGTTCGGAACAACCGGCCTGGCTACAGCGGATGACCTTGTCGGTGGAGCAATTTGGCCCTTCGGAAATTCCCGTTCAAATGCCCGCGGGCCGCACGCTTCAAGCCGCGCTATGGAATGGCCAACCCCTGGCATGGAGCGGCGATCCCCAAGAGCCGCGCCTGGTCAAACTTTCGCTCCCCGCATCCGACCGTTATGGAAGCTTGCAGTTACGCTGGACCACTCCCCGCGCTCGCCACTGGTTGGGACTAAAGGCGCAGCCGGAATGGCCCGAACTGCGGATAACTCCCCTCGCGCGACGATGGAAAATTTGGTCTCCCCCCGAGTTGACTCCCTTGTGGGGTAGGGACTGGCCTAGCCGGGATGGGCGAGGCGCCGACACGCGCTGGAGCCAAATTTTCAGCCATTGGAGGCAACAACCGGGGACGCCGCTCTGGGGGCTGGGGAATATTTTTAGCGAATTTGCCCCGGAACAAACAGCTCTCTCGATCCAGCCAGAGGTTTTTTGGCAAAAGTTGTCACAGCAATTATCCCGGCAGCGTAATGCTCAGGCGGGGGGAGTCACTCCGGATACCCTGGCCACTCCCGTACCGAACCGGCAGCCGCCGTCCGCCAGTCCGGGACCGCGCTCCACTTGGGGCCAATTACTCCCCGCTGCTTGGCGGGACGCGGCGCTATCCCAGGACGACTTGCCGGAATTATGGATCGATCAAGACGCGTTTTCGACACTGGGCGTGTTTCCCGATTTACCCCCGCTGCCCCCGTTAAAAGCAGCCAGTTCACTGACCAAAGCCCCCAATCAGGCGACCACTTCCCCGTTTGTCCAAAGCCCGGGGGAATTGCCAGCTAAATTCATTTTAATTCAATTTCCCACGGGCTGGTTGTTAACCACGCGGGGACAATTGGTCCAGTGGCCCACGGCGGTCCCACTGGCCCGGGGGGAACGTTGCTACGGATTTCCCGTGGGCCAGGAGCTTTCCGCCCTGGCCGAATTTCAACGCATCCAGTCACTCGCTTGGCCGACGATTGTTCCGCTGACAAATTGGCAAGCCGCTCCCACCACCACGACCGATTCGTGGCAAGCGGGACCGGCCTCGACAACATTTCCCGCGGATGCCACACACGGCGCGGTTTCGGCTTGGCTGCCGAGAATTGTCCCCGAAACCTCCTCCGGAATTTTACTGGTTCATCAACCGCTAGTGTTGGCCATCGCCTGGGCGGGCTTTTTTTTATTGCTAGGGACCTCGGTGTGGTGGCTTCCCTGGCGTGCTCCCTTTAAGGTGCTGTTGTTAACGGCGGGACTAGTCAGCCTGTGGTTGTTGCCCTGGGGTTTGATCAGTTGGGGCCAGGCGTGGCTGGCATCGATTATCGTCGCGCAACTTTTACGCTGGCTCCAATTTTGGCCTTGGTGGGGTTGGACCGCCCAGCCAAATAATTCTGCCGCACGCGCGGTGCCTGGCATGGTCGCGGCCAGTTGGGCCATCGCCCTGGGATTGGGGTGCGAAGTGTGGGTTCTTTTCGCTGCTCCCGCCATGGCCCAGCCGGAACCGGTAAACATAACAACGGAAGTGGTGCTGGATGCGCCGGCGATCAGTTTGCGTCCGTCAGCAATTCTGGTTTATGCGCGGGTCAATGCCCAACAACAGGCGGTGGATAATGTCCTGTGGGTACCGGCGGAATTGTGGAAACAACTGCACTCCCCCCCCCAGCCGCCTTCCACGGCCCGCACGGATTACTTATTACAAAGCGCGGAGTACGAGGGATCATTGCGGCGCATGCAGTCCTCTGATCGTCCGCGCCCCGGTCGATGGCAGGCCGATTGGCGAATCCACACTTTTCTTGCGGAGCAATGGGTGGGGTTGCCCTTTCCAGCGCGGGGGGCGGTGTTGATTCCGGATGCGATTCTCCTGGATGATCAGCCCGCCAGTTGGCGCTGGTCCGCGGATGGAGGGGAATTACAGTTTTTTGTGCGCGCGCCGGGGGGGCATCGCCTGCGAGTGGGATTTTTGCCCCGGATGCGCGAATCAGGAATGCAACCCGGGTTAGAGCTAAGCCTGCCCCGCGCGCCGCGTAATTCCCTGCGCATCACGGCCCCCGAGGATTTACGTTGGAGTTCCAACCTGAAAGATGAAAAAACCTTTGCCGCCCAACAATCAACCGCCCCGTTGGAGTTCAGCGCGCGGGAAACGTTGCGGGTGGATTGGCCCAACCAGGAGGCGGCCAACGCCTTGGTCGTGCAGGCGGAGTTGGAATTATTACAATGGTTGCGGGTGCGTCCTGGGGCAGCGCAGCTAGAGGTGCGCATCCCTATTCGGGTGGTGGCGGGGCAATTGCGCGGGATCGAGCTGGTGGTGGACGAACGTTTGCAACTCCTTACCCAAGTCGGCTCCGCGGACCTTCCCTGGCGGGCGATGCGGCGGGGACGGACGTTGCAACTGGAATTTCCCCAGCCCATCCAAGATCGAGCCACCGTGCAACTGTCATTTTTAATCCGGGACTTTGCCGGCTTGGGAATACTGACTCCCCCCCAATGCGAAGTCATCGGCCAAACCATCAAATCCGCGTGGTTGTTTGGCTCGGTGGATAGCTCCCTCAACCATCGCGAATTGTCCCAGACGCCGCAGGTGGAAATCCCCCCCCGCGAAATTCAACGTCTTTGGCCGGAGGAATCCACCGCCCCGCAGTTTGTCTACAACTGGCAAAAACCACCATCTGATTGGCGGTTAGAAATCTCTCCGCGCGATCCCCAAATTTCCCTCGCTCGGGAATCCACCCACATCGCCCTGGCCCGTCCTTTGGCCAACTGGTCCAGCACCTTGTCACTGACGATTGCCGACGGCGCTGTCTGGCGATTGGCGGGCACACTCCCCACCAACTTTGAGCTGGAACACGTCGTGGTCCGGCAAGACCGACAGACGGTCCCTTGTCGTTGGGCACGGGGCGCGCCGGGACATTTTAGCCTGTTTTTTGAATCTCCCGTGGGGGGTGAACTGATTGTCGCCCTGCATGGACGTCAAAGCCTGGCTGAGACGAGGGGCACTTATTGGTCATGGATAGGTGTTCAGGAACAAACGGCCCAGGTCCGCGAACTACTGGTCGAACATGCGGCAAATTTGCATGCCCAGGTGCAAATACCCGCTGGCTTTACTAAACTTACCGCGGCGGAGACGACCGCGGCGCGTCAAGCCGCGCAGCAGGCTACAGACGAATCTTGGCCTAGTGCCCTCTCGGCGTTGATACCCTTACCTGGCCTGCGCGCCATCAATGCCGGTTCCCCGGTCAGGCTAGAATGGCGGGCTAATTCTCCCACCGGCCAGATCCAGGTCATTACCCAGCTCGACCGCCGGGGCGATGGGTGGTGGGTGGTGTGGGATTTGCTAGGGCAGTTACCCCAGGGAGAGCTTGCCCAACTGGAATGCCAGCTCCCCGCTATCTGCCGCGAATTGGGCGAATTATCCCCAAACACGCCCATCGAGTTGTCTCCCGCGGTGCCAGGGGGAGAGCGATATTTAACGCTACGCCCAGCAACAGCTTGGCAGGGAACCTGGCGGCAGCGTCTGACCTGCCGACTTAGCAAGAGTCCGGAGCAGTTATTACAAGTTCCCCGGTTGCAAATATTTGGCGGCTTATCCACGCCCGAATTGTTGGTCCTTCCCCGCCGCTGCCTGGGCAAGCCGGTGGATTGGCAATTGCCCAACTTAACGCCCGCCAAACTACCGTCGGATTATTTGCCCGCCTTGTCGGATACGAGCCAGCCCTTGGTGTTTCAATTAAATCGGGACGGGGGGGCGGTCAGCCTGCGGGCCACGGAGCAAAGCGCCGACCAACCGCGGGTCAGCTTGGCGGATCACGCGGTTTTTTGGGATGGTAACACGGGATACAGCGGGAAAGTGATATTTTATTTAGAACCGGCGGGCCAGGGGACCTGCATCCTGGAATTACCCCCCGGAGCGGAATTGCGCCAGGGGATCACCGATGGGACGTGGCTACCCTGGAAGAGATTGGGGGATCGGCGTTGGGAAGTGCGCCTGGCCAGCGCGCTTGTGCCGCAACAACTTAGCGTGGTTTATACACTGCCCGCATTAAACATTGACGAACACAACTTGCTCCGTTTTGCGGCTCCTTACATTCAGGATTGGCCGGTGCAACGCGCGCTTTGGACTGTCGGCCTGCCAGGGACCGCCGGGCGATTGCGGTTGACCACGGGAGAAATGCGCACGCCGGAACAATTGCAAATCGAACGGTTGGCCGCGACGATAGCCATTTGTGAAAAACATCTACCCGCCCTGCGCGAGCTGGCCCCCGCGGAAAAACGCCTGTGGAGCGATCCCTGGCGGGAACGTCTGCGGCAAGCCCGGGGTATGCTGGAAATGGCCGTGCGCGGGCGGCAGGACGATCCCCGTTACGAAGTCACCACCGAGGAACTGGCCCGCTTGGCCGAACGCATGAGCCGATTACAAACCGCCGTTCCCGAGCTAACAAGCGAACCCGCCGCGCTCCCCGGCATGGCCCCCCTGTCCCCGGCGAATGCCGTAGGCTGGCCGTTATGGTCCGCGGTCGATTTGCAAATCAGCCAGGCCGTGGTGGCAGCTTCCCCGGATTCACCCGCAACCAGCGCGTTGGCACGGTTGATGGCCCGGCCCATCAGCACCGCGCGACAACCGGAAGCTGACGGCAATTATCCCCCCACCATGACTGCCCGCCTGGAACCGCCGACGGTATCCAATCTTGCCGCCAGTTTTGGGGGATTGGCGGCGATGTTGCTGGCCACCACCGCTTTATCGCTGACGCTGGCCCGCTGGCCTGAATGGAACCTTGCCAGCCGGCATCCCTGGTTGGTGTTTTTGCTAGCGGGCTGCGCCTGGTGGCTGTGGCTGCGCCCGCGGGAGATTGCCGTGGGCCTGCTGGTTTTGGGAGTGTTGGCTTATTTGGCCGAAAATCAACGTTTGCGGCGCTGGTGGCAAAGCCTGCCACTGTTTCCGCCGCGTCCGGGTTGGAGGATGACGGGGCGCGGCGAAAAATAACTCCCGCCATCTTGGAAAATGGGCAACAGGTTTCTCTTGCCCCTTTGCCGTGATTGTGTTAGTAATAAGCCCCGGTTGCGACGCGCGGGGCGCGATGCCAGTCATGCCCGCCCGGCGTGGCGCGTGGACCGCGACAACGGCACGATCTGTTGTTTGACGCAAACGAGCGACGGTGACCTTTAGTCCAGTGCGTGCGCTTTGCATGGCCGCAAAGCGTGGATTTGCCCCCAAAGGAAGGAGTCCTGGGATGAACGCTCAGTTAAAACCCGGCATCTTAGTGCATATTCGTTGGATGATTCGGCGCGACCTGGACGAAGTGCGCCAAATCGAAGCCGAGGGATTTGAGTTTCCCTGGAGCGTCGAGGACTTTTTACGCTGTCTGCGGCAAAGAAATTGCATCGGCATGGTCGCCGAACACGAGGATCAAATCGTCGGTTTTATGATTTATGAACTCCATAAGTCCCGGCTGCACTTGCTCAATTTTGCCGTCAAGTCGCAATTTCGCCGTTGGGGCGTGGGCCGGCAGATGATCGAAAAACTGGTGAACAAGCTCAGCCATCAGCGCCGCAGCCGAATCATCCTGGAAGTCCGCGAAACTAACCTTCCCGCGCAACTCTTTTTCAAAAGCTGCGGCTTTCGCGCGGTCAATGTCCTGCGGGACTATTATGAGGACACCACCGAGGACGCCTACCTGATGCAATACAGGCAACGTCCCGCGACGGGCGAGATCTTGCCAATGCAGCCCGGCCTGCGCTGGGCTGGATAAGAGCGGCAGGAGTAGGTCCCGTCCGCCGGACGGGACTGCGCGGGTCGCGGGGAACAGGGAGCAAAGCCGCCGATGGTATCGGCGGTAAGTGGCGTGCCGGGGAGCAGGGGAAAGATACAAGGCTGACCCACTAATCACTACTCACTCCCCACTACTCACCATCCACTTCCCACTATCCACTCCCCCCTACCCCCCAATCTGGTACATCGCCCGCGCTGGCTGGACAAAATCGGGCGTATCAATGCCATGTCCCGGCTTTTTATGCAGGACGCATTCTTGGATAAGTTCGGCCAGTTCGTCATCGCTGGCGCCGCCGCGTAGGAGCGCCTTGGCGTCCCATTCCGTCGTGGAAAACAGGCAATTGCGCAGTTGCCCCTCGGCCGTCACCCGCAGGCGATTGCAATCCTGGCAAAAGGCCTGGGTCACCGGATTGATAAAGCCGACCCTGCCCCCGCCATCCGCGTAGACGTAATCGACCGCGGGCTGGCTGGGATCGGAGCGCTCCGCCGGCCAGAGGGGCGCGACGGCGCATTCGATCATGGCCCGCACATCCGCGCCGCACAGCACCTGCCCGCGATCCCAGTTTCCCTCGGCATCCAGGGGCATGTATTCGATAAATCGCAATTCCAATCCCCGCGCGCGGGCATACCGGGCCAGGGGCACGACTTCGCTTTCGGTTAAACCCCGAATTGACACGGCGTTGAGGCGGATTTTCTTAAAACCAGCCGAGATCGCGGCCTCGATTCCCGCCAGCACCTGATCCAGGCCGCGGCGGCGGGCAATTTGTTCAAAGACCGCCGGATCGAGCGCGTCCAGGCTGATATTCAGCCGATGCAAGCCCGCCGAGTGTAATTCCGCCGCATGTTCGGCCAGTAAGATGCCATTGGTCGTCAACGCCAGATCCCTCACGCCGGGAATATTCACCAACAGCCGCACCAGGCTGGGGAGTTCCACCCGCACCAGCGGTTCTCCCCCGGTGAGGCGGATTTGATCAATGCCCAGCCGCGCAAAAACCGTCGCCAGGCGGGTGATTTCCTCAAAAGTCAAAATTTGTCGCTGGGGCAAAAAGCGAATCGCCTCATCCGGCATGCAATAAAAGCAGCGGATGTTGCAGCGATCCGTCACGCTGATGCGCAGGTTGGTGTGGATCCGTTGGTAACGATCTACAAGCGGCATGACCGGCGGGTAAAAAAAGAGGATGAATGTTTGCGGGCCAAAGGGGTTTAATTATTTGCGGGCCAAATGCTCGACCTATCCCAGCCGTGCCATTGTTGAATTTTCGCGCAAGCACAGTGTCCCCTTAGGGCCCGGGGGGAATTGACGCCTAGCGGAATTCGCCAGAATTCCGTTTTCTGTGCTCTCTTTACTCTCGACGGAACTTTTGCAAGTTCCGCTACGGGACGATCATTTTCCCCCGGGAACTTTTTTGCAAGTTCCGCTACGAATTATTTTCGCGTGGAATTCACCGGCATGGCGATCGACCGCAGGTATTCCCGCGCGGCGGGATCTTCCGGGTTGATCCGGTCGATTTCCGCGTAAATTGGCACCAGCCGCTCCCGCGCGGCGTGCGAGAGTTGCGACCAGTGCCGGACCCCCCCCGCGCGAAATTCCGCCGCCACCAAATTCATCGCTAAGGTATTGAGCGGATCAAATAAAACCTGAAACCGCTTGGCACGCGCCTGCCGATCCGCCAGAATCGGCCGCATGACGGCCGATGCTTCCACACTATGGGCCGCCCCCAAAAAATGCCCCAGTTCGTGGACCAGCAGTTCCAGCTTTTCGACCTCGGACATTTTTTTGGAATATTCCCGCAGCAAAATATGGCTGGCCAATGCCCCGCGCGTCCCCCCCAAGTGAATGCGTCCCGTCGTAATCTCATACTGGCTGGTAAAACCGATCAGCACATCGGCGGCGGGCGTGGCGGGCACCTTGCTTTCAAATTCCGCCAGCGTCCGCTCAAAATCCAGCACGGCATTGCTGGAATTCCAGCGTCCCATCCCGACTAATTCCAGCTTGAGACCGCAATGATATTCTAAAATCAAGGAAGCCGCGGCCAGCCGTTGACGCAGTTTTTTTTCCCAGACGGGCTGCGCGGCGCGCTCATCGTCATCCACATACATGAACACCCGGATCGCGGACGTGGGCCGGGGCTTGGCGGCGGGGGTGTCATCCCGCGCCAAGAGCGGCGCGGCCACGCGCGGGACCCGCCACTGCGGTGCCGCGGGCAATTGCACCTGCTGCAACTGGGTTTGGCCATCGGCCGTTCCCACCCAGGCATAAATGCCGTAGAGTTCCACCGCAAAAGGGGTGGTCACCGGGCGTAAGCCATGCAGGGTGGCTCCCTCCCTCCAGGGGACCACGCACAGCTTTCCCGGTTCTAGCGAAACGCTTACCACGCTGGGAAGAGGGGAGCGTAGTTCGCAGCGAATAGGTTCGGCTGTCCGATTGGTAATCACAATCACGCCCGGCGCCGGGGGAACCGCCGCTGGCTCTGGCGCGGAGATGTCTTGCCGCGCGGCGGTAGGTTGCCGCGGGTTGTCTGTTAGCTGTGCGGAAAGAGGTTTCTCCGCAAAAAGCCAGATACAACCCGCGAAAAGCAACATTACCTCTAGCAGCCCTCGTGCTTGCCACGGCACGGGAATGTGCTCACCACGACCAGCGTAAAAATGGCGATACGATGCGGTCATGGGTGGCACGGGGTAAATAGGACAACAAGGTGCTAGCGGACGGAGGATCTTGAAAAAGGGAAGCGCGAATCACGCTTACCATTCTTTGCTCCCCTTCTGCATCTATTTTAAACTAACAAACCCCGTCTCGCACGGGGCGGGACGGGGTTTGTTAAAATTAGGCCCAGGGTCACCCTCGGGGGAGTGAGGGAGGAGCGTTCAGATGATGAGTGACCTTGGGTCTAAAAATCCTTCTATTTTTGGCGATTCGGCCTGGTAAAAGTACCGGTGGCTCATCGCATTAAGTGCAGCCCAGGGTTGTCGGGGGAGTGAGGGAGGAGCATGAGAAATGGCAACCCTGGGCAAGTCTCTGCAAGCATCGGTCTCCTATCTAGGGAACTAACGGATAAAAACAGACACAAATTCGGTGGGGGAGGAAGGAGGCTGTTCATCCGTGGTAACATCAACCTGGTTAATCAGTTGACGCACACCAGCCACCCGGCGAAAACATTGGTTGCACAGTTGTTTTTCATAAAAGGTCAGGACTTTTCCGCTAAGCGTTACCACGCCGTTATGAACCTGGACTTGTAACGTCCGCAAACCCGGGACATGGCGACTAAACAAAAAAGCCACAATCCGTTCGGCTAATTCTCGATCCGTCACCGGCATATCAGGAGCATTCATGGCATTCAATCCCTTTCCCATTCACCATGAATTTTCCTGACAGTCTGACCATTTTAGTTGCAAACCAAGAGTTGCAACTGATATACCAGAGGCATGGGAGCCGCCCCCAATTTTTAGAAAAATATTCCGATCTTGTTAAATGATAAGCAGTTATAAAAAATTACTTTTTCCTCAGCTAGGAACGGGAACGCAATCCTGGCAAGCCATACCCAACCTCCCCTGCAATTTAAATTCGCATTCCTGCATTAATTGGTGGCAGGGAAACGCCAAATTGCCCTATGTTAAATAAATACCAAGGTTATTTTCTTTCCCAGCACGGACGATCGCGCCTAAATTGCCCATTTTGACCGCTATTCCACCAGACCCTTGCGTATCGCCCACACGGCGGCCTGGGTGCGGTCGGCAACGCCAATTTTACGCAAGAGATTCTGCACGTGCTCTTTGACCGTTTCGTAGCTGATGTTGAGGGCCCGGCCGATTTCTTTATTTGTCAGGCCAAAAGCGATTTGTTTGAGGACTTCGATCTCGCGTGAGGTAAGGGGAATATCCGCCACGGATTGAATCTGCAGGGGTGCGAGCCCGGTCCCCACTCGGCGGTAATCCTCCGCGCTCCACAGGCTATCACCAGCCGCAGCAGCCAAAATAGCCGCGATAAGGCGGGTTTTGTCCTCGGTTTTGTGGATAAAACCGCTGGCCCCCAGCGCAATCGCTCGTGCTATATAGGTGGGATTATCAAACCCCGAGTACATAAGCACAGGCAAATTGGGGTAGTCCAATTTGAGACGCGTCAGCGTGGATAGTCCATCCCCATCGGGCATGAGAATATCCATGAGCACCAAATCCGGCGTTATCGTCGCTAATTGCGCTAGGGCTGATGATCCGCTGGCGGCTTCGGCGATAATTTGAATCTCGGTGTTGGTTAACAGAGACTGCAATCCAAGGCGGACGACTTCGTGGTCATCTACGACCATAATTCGGGCAGGCATATATAAATTGGCATCCCGGCTTGGGATGAATGCTATTGGAAATTATTGACTTTTTGCCCCCAGTCAATTAACGCTCATTTCAACGTTTTTTGCACGAAATACTCGCACGCTACTTACAATGTGACAGGTTGGGGGAATTGTGGATATACTACAAATGTGGGTTGAAAAAGGCACTATTATGGGGGGTTACTTGTCGTAAATTTGATGATTTCAGCATGTTAAATTTTATTTTATGATCTTCATTAACAACATACCAAATGCACATGCTAGACATTTGCGGCAAGCCGAAGACAGTGCATAAACGGTGTCTATCTCCCCTGGTTGCTAAATTCCACACCCGCTAAAAAGCCCCCTGGATTGGGGCTAATTACGCCTCTCTGAGTCCATAATGCGCTTTTGCGGTGTCAAAATGGCAAAATCCAGGCAATGAATAAGATTTCAGGCCAGCGAAAGCGACCAAGGGTATGATTGACGGAGTCTTGGTTGATTTACGATGTCTTGGTCGGTGCCTGCATTTGTTCCAATCCCTTGCCCAGTCGCTTGCGGGCCCCCGGGGCGGTTGCTCCGGCAAGAACCGCTTGCCGCTCACCGATGTCCAATGTTAAGGATTGTTGCAAATGGCTTGCCAATTGGGGGGAAAGGTCCTCGTTTTCGTGGCGATTGCCGACTTCGGCAATTGCGTCCGAAAAACCAAGCAGTACCGCGCGGCGGACACCTTCGCGCAACCAAGCAAAAAAGCCGAGGGGAGTATTCATGATGGCACCAATCGTATTGCTAGAGTAGCAGAACGGACACAAACGGGCCAAATCTTAGTAAGTTGATTCCCGCTGGAAAAGTCCAGTTTGCGGCTGGCTATGCGGTTGCTAGCAAGCGGGCACGATGGAATATTTACCTCCCCCGCCACCACGAAAAAAATATTCGTCATTATCCCGCGTCCGTGTAACAAACGATTGCCAGTCACGCTCTGCCTATCTGAAGAGACGGTCAAAGTGACCGACTCAAACCATAAAAACTTCTTGGCTTTGGAGTTCTGCCATGAAACGTTTCGCTCAGATTTTGACAGTGTGCGTGGTCTTGACTGTATCGGCTTTGTCGTTTGCCTCTACCGCCGAAGCGGGCGGGTGGGGTGGTTACGGCGGGGGGTCTCACCAAGGTGGCGGGTGGGGCGGGGGTTATGGTGGAGGGTATGGCGGTGGGCACGGTGGCGGGTGGGGTGGAGGTTACGGTGGCGGGTGGGGTGGACATCATCCCCGTCCGTATCCGTACCCCCGGCCTTATCCCATGCCCTATCCCCAGCCCTATCCCCGGCCATTTCCGCAACCTTGCCCTAGCCCGTTTCCCTACTAGGTGACTGGCGGTACTAGGTGTCAGGCGGTTATCACGCCTTGCTTGATCGATAAAAAAAGCGGTTGCCGGGAAACTTTCCTGGCAACCGCTTTACTGTTTTTAGATTGAAAGACTGGTTGGCCGCAATGGGACTGGCCTACTGACCGCCGATACCATCGGCGGCTTTGGAGTTACATCGGGGGCTTTGCCTTTATATCGGCGACTTGGACATTATGCGGGCGGTTTACGCAATTTGATCCATTCGGTGTGAAACACCCCTTCCTTGTCCACACGATTGTAGGTGTGCGCACCAAAGTAGTCTCGCTGGGCCTGCAGCAAATTCGCCGGCAACCGCGCTTGGCGGATGCCGTCATAATAGGCCAACGCCGTAAAAAATGCCGGCATCGGTACGCCCAAGCGCGTGGCGGTGATGATCACATTGCGCCAAGCGTCCTGAGCGGCGGCGGTCGCTTGCTGAAAATACGGCGCCAGTAACAAATTCTCGAGATTGGGCTGCGCGTCAAAGGCTTCCTTGATCCGCTCTAAAAAGCGCGCCCGAATGATGCACCCTCCGCGCCACAACAGCGCGATATTACCATAATTCAGCGGCCAATCGTGTTCCTTGGCCGCCGCCTGCAACTGCACATATCCCTGGGCGTAGCTGCAAATTTTGCTGGCATAGAGCGCCTGGCGGACTTGCTCAATAAATTCCCGCCGGTCGCCAGCGTACTTTTGGCCGATCGGGCCAGAAAGCACTTTGCTGGCGTTCACCCGCGCGGCCTTTAATGCCGACAGGCAGCGGGCGTAGACGGCCTCGGTCACGAGCGTACTAGGCACGCCCAGGTCGAGAGCCAGTTGGCTCATCCATTTGCCGGTCCCCTTGGCCCCGGCGGTGTCCAGGATCAGATCGACCATGTATTCGCCGGTTTCGGGGTCCTTGACACTGAGGATATCCCGTGTGATTTCGATGAGGTAGCTATCGAGCTCCCCTTTGTTCCACTCGGCAAAGACGTCGTACAACTCGGCGTTCGATAGGCCCAGCGCGTGCTTGAGCAGGAAATACGCCTCGCAGATGAGCTGCATATCGCCGTATTCGATGCCGTTGTGGACCATTTTGACATATTGGCCCGCTCCGCGGGGACCGACCCATTCGCAGCAGGGGATGTCGTTGTTTGGCCCGACCTTGGCGGCGATGGCCTGAAAGATGGGTTTGACCAGGGGCCAGGCTGCGGGGGAACCGCCGGGCATCAGGCTGGGGCCTTTGAGCGCGCCTTCCTCGCCGCCGGATACGCCGGTGCCGATAAACAGCAGCCCCTTACCCTCGATATATTGGGTGCGGCGTTCAGTATTGGTGTAGTGCTCATTGCCGCCATCGATGATCACATCCCCCGGCTCCAAGAGGGGAATAAGCTGGTCGATGAGGTCGTCCACGGGTTTGCCAGCCTTGACCATCATCATGATCTTGCGCGGGCGGGCGACATTTTTTACCAGTTCCTCCAGTGAGTGGCAGCCGATGAACTTTTTTCCGGCGGCGCGGCCGGCGATTAGTTCATCCACGACCGAGGTGGTGCGGTTGAACACGGCGATCGTGTAGCCGCGGCTTTCGATATTGAGGGCGAGATTCTCGCCCATGACTGCCAGACCAATGAGACCAAAATCAGCGAGGGGCATGGGGGGTACCTTGTAGGAGGCGACTCTGTCGCCGGGAAAACGCGGTCATTTGCAAATTGTAGGAGGCGACTCCGTTGCCGAACCAAAACCGTCGCCAAATCAAAACACAGTCAATTCCAAATGTAGCCGAAACGAAAACTGTCCCCGAATCATAACGCTAAATCACCCAAAAAACCAACTTCGATCCAACATTTCCTTGCGGCTGAAATGTGCCGATGAATATCGCCAATCGGACGCTTGTTTGACCAATTCAGCACGAACAGGATTGCGTTCAATATATTCCGCCCGCTCGAAGATATCTTCCGCATCTCGGCAACGATGGTCAAAAAAACCATCTTGCCAGAATGAGCCAGACCGCTTGAGACATTTGTTTATGGTTAGGGTGGTATAACGAAACATCCGCTGAAGTAACTCCGACAGCGGCTCATGCGTTGTCAAGCAAAATAGCAGATGCAAATGATCCGGCATAATGCAAAAGGCGAGCAATCGCAATTCATTCTTACCACGAAGAAAGTTTATACTATCGAGAATTATCTGTGGCAATGGTTCTTGGTTAAGCACTCGTCTGCGATTTTCAACACACTTGGTAATTGAATAGGTTGCATATTTTTCCGAAATCCGGCCCTTGCGAAGATTCTTTTGATGCCAAACGGGTTCGGCGATATTAACGCAGGATTCGGCGACGGAGTCGCCTCCTACAAATGCAGATTTGGCTAATTCAATATTAATCAAATCAAGATTCATCAGCTTGTTCATGCTATCTAGGGTATTAGGTAATTCTGGAAGGGCATTCGGAGACACCTGCAATGCGATGCTGTTCGGCGACAGAGTCGCCTCCTACATCCCCACTCCCTTCCAGCTCGGCTTTTCCGGCAGATACTTATCAAACTCCGCCAATAGTCCCGTTTGATAATCACCCGCGAATGTTCCCGCAAAGAACCGGTCGATCCCTTCCTGATAAAACCGCTCCCAACTCGCTTCCTCCGCTCCCGGATTGATCGGATAAAACAGACAATTGTTCGCCTTCGCCGCGCTGTAGTCCCCCGGCGCGTCCCCGATCATCAACGTATGTTGGGCCGGGTACTTGGCCGCGTTCGCCAAGATCTCCTTTTTGCTCCCCGCCTCTTGACCGCAAATTTCCACCACATACTTGTCAATCCCGTGCTCCGACCACTCCTTCTTTAACGCCGGCGTGGGCGTGGCGGAACAAACTAGCAAATCCGCGTTTTCGGCCAGCTTGGCTAGTGATTCCCGCACGTAGGGGAACGGCGGGACATGCCGGACCATGTCATCGACGGCCTTGTTCACCGCCTCCGACCAGGCCAAGCAGGCCGTCAGGGCGGGATCGTGTGTTTCGGCGACTTTGGCCTTGAGCGCGGGGTTGCCCAGCTTGGTCTCGGTCTTGATCCAGTCACGCAGCGATTGCGGAATGTCGATCTTGGCGCCGCGGGCCAATACCTCCGGGCGTTTTTGCAGCCATTCGAGCGCTTCGACAAGCGCGGGAAAGCGGTTGATGCCGCGGCTTTTGGAGTAGAGGTTCACAAACTCCGCCGCCTCGCGGGCGTACTTGCTCACCGCCTGCAAATTGTAATGGTTGATAATGTTGGGGATGAAGCATTCCTTATGCTTCAACTCCATCGTGTCAAACGCGCAACCATCGGAGTCGATGCCAACCAGGAATGTGTGCTTGGGAGTGATGTCGTACATGGGATATCAATTAAGAATTAGGAATGAATAATTAAGAATCAATTTTTATATTATTAATTCTTAATTTGTAATTGAACTACTTCCGATCTGCCTGGGGAATGTATTTACCTAGCTTCATGCTGGCAAACTCCGGCTTCAGTCGCGTCAGCCGTTGCCGACCGCTGATCATCGGTAGCGTCAGCATGTCCTCGCCCACGAGGGGCGTGGCATATTGGACAAAATCGTCCGTCACATCGTAGCCATTCGCCGCGATCCACTGGCTGGGGAACGACCGGTCCGCCGCCGCCACCTTTTCCAGCGGCACTTTGTCGTATTTTGCGCTATAAATGTGGCCCGGCTGGCGCAGGATCGTCGCCATGTACCCCCCCGTGCCAGCCGCCGCCAAGAGGCACGCCATTTGGCCGCTCTTATAGGCTTCTTCCAAATCCACTGTGCTGGCGTAAGCCATCGAATGCCGCTGATCGGTCCCGCTGACATTCCCCCGCGCCGCCCCTTTGGCCGCCAGGCCCACCTTGTTCAGGTAGTTCACCACAATTTGCGCCACTGTCGTCTGGCTGGCGCTAAAGGACGTATGCCCAAATGAATCTTTCATCTCTCCCAGGCTGCCGACGTTGAACCCTTCGCTGATTACCACGATGCAGCGGCCATCTTTTTTTAGCTGCGAATTCACATTCTCGGCCAGTTGCTCCAGACTGCAGGGGCTTTCGGCCAGATAAATCTGTAATGGCAGTTCCCGCCCCGGATCGGCCAGTCGCGCCGCCGCCGGGATAAAGCCGATCTTGCGCCCCATCGCCTGCATGACCAACACTGGATCGGCGGGGCTGCTGCCGTTGTTTTCTTCATTGGCGTATTGCACCATGTGCAGCCAGTACTTCGCCGTGCTGCCATAACCGGGCGTATGATCGACAAGCTGGAATTCGCTATCACCCACGTCATTATCAATCGTCTTCGGAACGCCCACCGCGATCATATCCAGCCCGCGCTGCTGGGCCAGTTGGGCGATTTTGTGCGCGGTGTCCATACTGTCATTGCCACCGATGTACAGGAAATACCCGATGTCGTGCGCCTGGCAGACCTCGATTACCCGGTCAAAATCCTCGGTCTGGTTGGGCTTGAGCTTGTACCGGCACGTGCCGATGGAACCCGCGGCGGGCGTATATCGCAACAGCGCGATCTCTTCGTGGCATTGGCACGACAGATCGAGCAGTTCCTCCTTGAGCACCCCCTCGATACCATGATAACCGCCGTACACTGTCCCAATTTCCGACATCTGGCGGGCGGTTTCGATAATCCCCCGCAAGGAATTGTTAATTACCGGACTGGGGCCGCCGCTCTGGGCGACAATCATATTGCGTGGGCGTGGCATGGAAAGAAAATTCTGCTGAAATAGTGAAAGTGGGTAAGTACCGTTGCGAAATTTTCCGGGGTAAGGGCCTCTGCCCGGCCCCTGGTCATGCACCCTGGAAAAGCCCCTATCTTACAAATCGTGGGCGTGCGGGACAATTGGGGGGGAGTTGGGGGATTTTAGCGGCCAGCGTGCAATTCCGTAGGGCGGAACATGTTCCGCCGCACCTTATGGAGCACAAATGGCGGAACCACTCCGTCTTATCCCTCTCTCCCCTCTCGTCTCCTCCAAGGTGTCCTCGCCCAGGCTCGTCCCCCGCCACCCGTCCCCCGCGACCCGCGTCCCGCGTCCCGCATTCCTCCTACGTCCCCCGGGTGTGGCCGTACCATTCGATATGCATCCGGGGACAATAGTTCCACCCTCGCTGGGCACAAAGCGGTTGCAACCAGGCGGCGCGCTCGGCTAGTTCCACGGGGTTGGTCCCCTGGGGCATCAGCCACAGCTGGTCCCCGCGCACCCCTTCGGGTACTAACGCGGCCAGTTCCGCCAGTTGCGCGTCGATCTCCGCCAGGTCCTCCGGCTGGTCCACCACGTATTTCAGCTGGCACGCATATTCACGCAAAAACCGCGCCACGACCGTTGGCACCCAGCGCTCTTGTTCATGCCGCGCGTGCCAACGGCCAGCCAGGTCCGCGCTGGGGGTGGAATTTGCCAACTTGGGGCTGATGGACATCAGGTCGCACGCCACCGGCTGATACAGCGTCCCCGCCGTTTCGATCGTAAGATGCCTGCCGGCGACCCGCAGCGCAACGGTCAACGGGACCAGCTCCGCAAATAACAGCGGCTCTCCCCCGGTTAGCACCACATGCCGTTCGCCGTGGGCCAGGACCCGTTCGGTGATCTCCGGCACGCTGTGGTCGTCCCCCGTCGGTTGCCAACTGGTGAATGGCGTATCACAAAACCAGCAGCGCAAATTGCAGCCACTGGCGCGGACAAACACGCTGGGCGTGCCGGTAAGCGCCCCTTCGCCTTGTTTCGAAACATAAATCTCGGCAATGCGCATGTCTGGTCCATCCCCACCCGCTATCAACCCGGCCCCCACATAGATTATGATGATAAAAATCCAGATTTAACGATAGGAGTCAAGATTGTGACCGCTTTTCGCCAAAAACTCGAAACATTTGCCAATCAATTTCCCCAGCGGGAATACGAGATTCAAATTGTCGCGCCCGAGTTCACCAGCGTTTGCCCCCTGACCGGCCAGCCGGACTTTGGCACACTGACCATTCGCTATATTCCCGCGGCCCTGTGTGTCGAGTTAAAAAGCCTGAAAATGTATTTGCAGGCCTTTCGCAACGAGGGGATTTTTTATGAAAATGTCACCAACTCTATTTTTGACGACCTGGTCGACTGCCTGCGGCCCCGCCAACTGACCCTGATCGCCCAATTCACGCCCCGGGGGGGAATTTCCAGCACGATCACCTGCACGCACGTTGCCGCTACTCCGGCTTAACCCTGGGATCAGTTGCCATGAGTCAGCAAAATCCACGCGACGCAAATTTTGACCACGAATCGCCGTATTCGGCAGCGCCAACTTCCGCCACGGCAGCGATGGCGGGAGGGCTTCCCACGGTCCGGCTCAAACCCCGCAAATCGCGCCCCTTTTATGGGCGGCACCCCTGGGTGTTGGATTCAGCGGTGGAAAGCATCACCGGCCTGCCTGGCGACGGAGATGCCGTACAATTGCTCAACGAAAAGGGCAAGTTTATCGCGACCGGCTATTACAACAGCCAAAGCCGGATCCGGGTGCGGCTGTATTCTTGGAATCCAACGGAAGCACTGGACGAAGCGTGGTTGGCGGGAAAGATTGTCGCCGCGATAGAGTTGCGCCGCCAGTTGGGTCTGCTGGAGCCTAGTTCCGCCGCGCGGATGATCTTTAGCGAATCCGACGGCCTGAGCGGACTGATCGTGGATCGGTTGGGTGATTATTTGGCGATCCAGGTCAATGCCCTGGCCATGGCGCGGCGCTTACCGCAAATTATTCCTATTTTACAACGGGAATTGCGTCCCCATGGGATTGTGATCAAGCAAGAGCGGGGCATTGGACCATTGGAAGGAGTGCATTTGCCGCCGGAAACCCACTGGGGAGAGTTACCCGCGGCCCCCCTGACCATCACCGAACATCACATCAAATACGCGGTTGATTTGCGCACGGGACAAAAGACCGGCTTTTATATCGACCAGCGCGATAATCGCCGCGCCGCGGCCAAGTATGCCTCTGGGCGGCGGGTGTTGGATATGTTTTGTTATAGCGGCGGGTTTGGGTTGAATTGCCTGGTGCATGGAGACGCGCAATCCGTGCTGGCCGTGGACAGCAGCGCCGCCGCGCTGCACTTGGCTGGCGAAAATGCCCGGCTCAACCATACCTCCGACTGGCACAGCCAGCAGGCCGACGCATTTGACCACCTGGCCGGGTTGGCGACCGGACCAGAACGCTTTGGATTGGTGGTTTTGGACCCGCCCAAGTTCGCCAATAAACGATCCGCCGTGGACGAGGCGTTAATGGCCTATCACCGGCTGAACCGGCTAGCGGTGGAACTACTGGAGCCCCAGGGAATCCTGGTGACGTGCTGCTGCTCTGGCCATGTTCTGCGGGAAGACTTTTTACACATGCTGGGGGGAGTGGCGCAGCGGAGTGGGCGGGATTTGCAAATCCTGGAACAACGGGGGGCGGCGGCGGATCATCCGGTCAGCGCCACCTGCCTGGAAACGGAATATTTAAAGTGTGTGATCTGCCGCGTGGGATGATGCGGGAAAGTATCGTTTGCAGACCGCGACAAAACCTCCACTCCTCCAACCTCCATTTGTCCAAACTTCACACCCGCTTACTTCAAATACTTCCGCTCGTCGGGAAATTGTGTTTTCCATTGGCGCAAGGTCGCGCTTTTGATGGGCGTCTCGCGCAGATCCAGTTCGATGATCTCGGTCAGCGGAAGCAAATGCGTCCGAAAGCCCTCATCGGTGATTTTGGTCCCGCGCAGCCGCACAATTCGCAGCTTGGGCAGCTTGGCCAGAATAGCCAGTCCCGCGTCGGTGATCTGCGTGTCATTCAGGTCAATTTCGGTAAGTTCCGTCAGGTCCGCCACGTGGGCCAGGGTTTCATCCGTAACGTCGGGATTGGCCATTTGCAGAACGGTCAATTGCGGATAGTTGGCGATGTCGGCATAGGAAAAATTTTTGGCATCGGTCAGGGTCAGGTGGGTCTCGCCACGGCCGTTACGCTCATCAATGGTGACGATTGGTTGGTAATTGATGTACTGCGACAACAGATGCGCGCCGCCGTATGTTACGCCAATCAGCGTTATTGCTGTTACCAGCGTCCAGACCGGCCCCCGTACGCGCGGGTAATGGGTGGCGGCAAAAAACACCCCACACGGGGGAACCAGCGTTGACAACAAACCCCATCCGACTGATTGCCGCCACGCCCGGATGAGCAACCAAATCCAGCCCAGCACCAACAGCGTGATTCCCGTGACAATAAACCAAAAGGCAATTTGCTCGAGCATGTCGCACCTCTGGGCAAAGTGAATAAATTAGCAGTCTTTTTTGTAGCAAAATTCGTGGCTGGAGAGTAGTTAGCGGCAATACCCAAGCGGGGGTAAATATTTGTAGTGGGGATTTTCATATCAAATATGGCCTGCGGTTGCCACAAACGGGCTGCCAACGCGTCGCTAGTAAATCTCACCTTTAATAGATATGCTACAGACATGTGGTGGCTCGTTGGTAAAAGATATTTAGCCTATCATGGACTTTAGTCCGCGAATCAAGCTCCGATAACTAACTGCGAGTTTACATTTAGATGAATGCTTTACATCTTTGGTGAACCGGGCCGTTGGCCCTTCCTGTCTAACTAGACATTAAACCTAGGGCGACGCTGCGCTTGCCCTAGGCTGGGATAGGCAGGGCCTTTGGCCCAAAAGGAATCAGTGTATTTGGCTCACAAAGGAATCCCTCTTAGAAGTCCATACTAAAAATATACCTATACGTCGGCGGAATCATTTCTATAAGTAACCCAATCCTTTCGGCGATTTATCACCCATGCCCCGTCCCCCCAAAAAATTCGCCGGCAAGTCAAAAGGCGCCCGGCAGGCCCATGCCCACGCCGCTCGGCAAGCGGCCGACGCGGCGGAGGCTGCCAGTCCGCCGCGGATCATCGGCGGTGATTTACGGGGGCGAAAGTTGCTCTTTACCCCCGATCCCCGCACCCGGCCCATGAAAGAACGCGTCCGCGAGGCCCTGTTTAATCTGCTGGGTCCGGGGGTGGCGGGGAAACACGCGCTGGATTTGTTTGCGGGAACGGGGGCGTTGGCGTTTGAAGCCCTGAGCCGCCGCGCGGCCAGCGCCACGCTGGTGGAACGGCACTTTCCCACGGCGGACCTGCTGAAAAAGACCGCCGCTAGCCTGGAATTAACCGACCGCGTGACAGTATTGCCCGCCAATGCGCTCCTCTTTGCAAAAAAGCTTCCCTCCTTGCCAACTATACCCTGGGTGGTGTTTTGCTCGCCTCCCTATGATTGCTATATTCGCCAAGAGGGGGAATTGCTGGAATTGCTGCAATCCCTGCTAGCCGCCGCGCCCACCGGATCGCTCTTTGCCGTCGAGGCGGACGAACGTTTTGACATGACCAAGCTGCCCCGCGCGGCGGAATGGCTGGTCCGCGAATATGAACCGGCGATTGTGGCGGTATGGCGGGAGCCGCCACCCGAACCGTCGCTCGCGTCATAAGCTTTGCTACGCCGTTTTTTGCTCGCATAGCCCTAGCTCGGCGCACATTTGCTCGCGGATTTTAAATTTTTGAATTTTGCCCGTGACGGTTTGGGGAAAAGCCTGCACGAATCGCACATACCGGGGGACTTTATAATGGGCTAGCTTCCCCCGGCAAAAGTCCCGCACTTGCTCTTCCGTCAGGTCCGCGCCCGCCGCGTATCCCGACTTTAGCTTGATCCAGGCGCACAATTCCTCGCCATATTTGGGGTCGGGCACGCCCACCACGCTGGCTTGCTCGATCGCGGGATGGGTAAAAAAGTACTCTTCGATTTCGCGGGGGTAGATGTTTTCGCCTCCGCGAATAACCATGTCCTTGATCCGCCCCGTGATCTTGAAATAGCCATTCGGCAGGCGAATCGCCAAGTCCCCCGTGTGCAGCCAGCCTTCGGCGTCGATGGCGGCGGCGGTTGCCTCGGGCTGGTTGTAATAGCCCAGCATCGTGTTGTGCCCCCGGCTGCACAGCTCGCCCGGCTGTCCGTCGGGCAGGATATCACCGGTGGCGGGATCAATGATTTTGACCTCAACCCCCGGAAACGCCCGGCCCACGGTCTCTACCCGCAGTTCTAGCGGATCATCCACGGTTGTTTGGGTGATCAGGGGAGAAGCCTCGGTCTGTCCATAGCCGATAGTGATTTCCGGGCAGTGCATCTCCTCGACCACGCAGCGCATGGTTTCGATGGGGCAGGGGCTTCCCGCCATGATTCCCGTGCGCAGCGAAGTCAGATCGCGGGCTTGTAGGCTGGGATTATGTAATTGGGCGATAAACATGGTCGGCACGCCATACAGAGAGGTGGCGCGCTCGGCTTCGATGGACTGCAAAGTTGCGCCCGGGTCAAACGATTCCGCGGGAATGATCATGGCCGCTCCATGCGCCACCGCGCACAGCGTTCCCAGCACGCAACCAAAGCAATGATAAAACGGCACCGGTATGCAAATTCGGTCCGCCGCCGTGTAATTGAGAGCCTGTCCAGCGTAATACACGTTCAATAACAGATTGCGGTGGCTAAGCATCGCGGCCTTGGGAAAGCCGGTCGTACCCGAGGTGTACTGAATGTTGATGGGGTCGCCGGGGCGTAAACTTGCCTCAATTTCCTGTAGCCGCGCTGGGGTGGTGCGTTCGCCCGCGGCTAAAAAGTCATTCCAGGATTGTATTCCCGCGGGCCGATTCGTTACCCCTTCCCTCAGGGCCACGACGGATTTTAATCGGGGAAATTCGACATTCTCTAGCAAACCCGCGGCCGGTTGCATGATTTCCGGGCATACTTCCGCGAGCATCCCAAAGTAATCGGACTTTTTGTACGCATCGATCAAAAAGAGCGCCTGCGCGTCGCTTTGTTTTAAGACATACCGCAACTCAAACGGCCGATACGCCGGATTGATTGTCACCAGCACCACCCCCACCCGCGCGCTGGCAAACTGCAAAAAAACCCACTCCGGCACATTCGTCGCCCAGACAGCCAAGTGATCCCCCGGGCGCAGCCCCAGGGCGAGGAGCGCGCGGGCGACGCGGTCAACCTGGGCGTCAAATTCGGCGTACGTCCAGCGCAGTCCTAAATGGGGAAAAACCAAGGCATCGTGCCGGGGATACCGCTTGGCCTGCTGCGCCAGGACCTGGCCAATGCACAGATCGTCAAGCCAGGGAGATCCAGGCGCGACGTAGGAAAGCGGAGCGGATGGGGGAGTTGTGGCAGGCATGGTAATTACAATAGCAAGATGGGCGCAAACAATCCCCAGACAACCGACATTATGCCGCCATGCGCCGCCCCGGCGCGCTCTCGTGAGCGCAAATGCCAGCGCGACGGGGCAAGAATGCGGCCGTATGTTACTGGCCAACCGCGAGTCGAGTCGGCGGTTGGTAATGCAGTTCTCGTTCAACCCTCGGCCCGCAATGGATAAGCGATAAGGATTGCGGGAAACTCCTTAAAAAATTATTCGGCAAGGATAAAAGGGGAGCAAGAACTAAACGAGGGAATTACCGCAAAAGGGAGAAAAAGGTTTGTGCATTTTTTCACAAAGAGGGACTCCGCTCTAACCAAAAACCCGTAAAGAAAAAAACCCTTTGCCGCCGGACGACAAAGGGTCTAAAAATTCTGAGTGGTGGAGCGCATGACCCGGGGTCAAATACTGTCCGCGGCGCCATTAACCGACGTCGATCTCAATATCATTGATGCTGACATCGTTATCGCCGCTCGAGTCAAAGACCCGGCTAAAGTCCACACCGCTGCCGCCGTAGTCGCCGGATTTTTCCGCTTCGCGCTGGCATTCGATGCACAGCGTGGCATACGGCAGGGCGTTCATACGGGCCAGGGGTATCTTGACGCTGCAACCTTCGCAGACGCCATATTTTCCTTCGCGAATGCGCTCCAGCGCGTTTTCAATTTGGGCGAGCTCGCGGCTTTCGACCTCGGCCAGTTGCGAGCTGATCTCGTCCTGGGCCGAATCGAGCGCGGCGTCCACCACATCGCCCGAGGTCTGCGAACGCAGTTCCTTGAGCAAGCTCAGGTCGCCTGCCAGCGCACTGCGCAGGGCATCGCGCCGCTTGAGTAAAATTTGTCGCAGTCCCTGTAAAGAATCTTTTCGTGCCATTGTGTTCCACCTCGGTTGTCCCACGCTTGTCCGTCCGGGTGTCCCCCCTGAACGATGCAATAATGCGGGAGCAGTTTGCCTGTTCTCGGTCGCGCTCAATCTCTCTGAACCACTCAGCAAGCTATCCCCTTTTTGGACGTCATTTGACCTGCTTTTTCAACTGGCAAAACAGGGTAAAATTTTGTCCACTGAGGGAAATTCCGGCAGCAACCAAACTCTAGTACGCAACGCGTGGGTATGGGATCGGCGCTCCGAAAAATTTTTCAAAATAATTGCCGCAAAACCATATTTCCGCAATTCAATTGCGGACGACTGGATTGTGAATTTTGTCACAGTCTGGCAAATCCCCTTGTCCGGTGGCCCGCCAGGATGAATGGGGGATTAACCAGACGGTCCATCGCCTAAAATCGACGATGACATGGTGCAATCGCCATACCACATGCCGGGATAAACGGCATCCGCCAAGGTCCAGCGACTGGGTTATTCGCTGCCCTAATAAATCGACATCCCGCTCACGCCGATTCAGCCGAAGTTTGCCGATCTGGCAAAATTTGCCGATTCGGCAGGAATAGCCGGTTATCAGGGTGATTCCCTTTAACCGTACAAGCGGGAGGAAATTCACCTTTGGCAAAATTCCCATAAATTATCTCATGGGAAGCGGATCATTGACCAGAAACACCAGCGATAGGTTCTTCCATACGAACGTACCAAGGTCAGTTTGATTTAATATAAACCATTACTTGTATTATGTTTAGGTAAATCCAATTTGCGCAATTCGCGGGTATAAAGGGCACATCCGAGACGTTTGGCAATTGCACCGGCGTAGCTGTTGCCTCTACGCCACCATTTTTTGACCGGGTGTTTCCCATAAGCTACATCCCTTTATGACTTTGGATGATTGCCTAGGCGCGCGCTGAATTACGGTCGACCGCCTGGGGAGTTTGTCAGCGTAGTGCATTTGTAATGTAACACCGTACGGGGATGCAGTTTTTATGACACCTGCGAAGAAACATCACACCCCGAGAACGGGACAAAAGACTCGGAAGCAACCGCTGGTGCTGCTGATTCAAAATGGCCGCGAGGAAGGGCGCCAATATCGCCTCTCTGTGGGGCGTGCTAGCATCGGGCGGGGTCGCGATTGCGATTTACGTCTGCGGACACCCAGCCTAGAGCCGTTCGCCGCGGAATTGATTCGCCGTAAAGGCCGCACACAGTTGCGAATCTGGGGAAAAAACGTCCGTGTCAACGGCCGTCGCCTGGCCAAGCACGAACTTGCACTAGGAGATCAATTGCAATTTGGTCCCTATAGCCTGCTTGTACTAGAGGGTGCCCCACTGGCAGTCGTTCGCACCACGTCCACAACCCAGCGAAAAACACCCCAGCCTAGCCCAGCTGGCCAGACCTCCCCGCGTTACGCTAGAAAAGCTCATCAGAATAAATCACAGTCCACAAGCAAATCACGTCCTTCCCAGCCAAAGCCCTTGCGGATAGCCGCAAAAAAGCTGCGTCATCTTCCACGCGACCTGTGGCAAGATGTGAGTGAACCGACATTCCCGGTGGATCTTGGCCCACGGCGAAAAAAGCCAGCATCCAACCGCGGAAAAAACTCACACGCGCCTGTGCCAACTAGTTCTGTCGCTCCCGAATCGGGTCATTTGCGTGAATTACGAAAAAAGTTGCAAGCGCGCCGCTTACAACTCAAAGAGGTCCAACGCCAATACAATCAACAACTGGCTGATGTCACCGAACGGCAAGCCCAGCTCGAGGGAAAAGCGGCCAACTTGCTAACCCAACAGGAACAGTTGACCCTGCAGCGAACCGATCTTGAACGTCAATTGCTCGAATTTGACGCCGAACGGCAAGAATGGCAAACCCGCAATCGCCAAATTGAACAATACCAGTTTGAACTAGAAAGCCGCCTGGAAAGCCTGCATGCGCGCGAGGTTAACTGCGAACGCTTGTCCGCCGAGTTGGATGAGCAAAGCCTGGCCTTGGGCCGGCAAAGCCAGGAACTCTGGGCGCGGGCCGCGGAACAATCCGCCACGCATGAAGCCCAAGCACGGCGGCAATGGGAACTTGATTTGCAACAAGGGGAATTAACCACCCAACAACAAGAGTTAGGCCGCATCCTGGATCAGCTGGACAACCAACAAATCCAGCTTCAAGCCGCGCGGCGGGAATTGCAGTTAGACACCGAGTCGCTCGCCCAGGCCCGCCAAACAGTGGAGCGTGAGCAGGTGGAACTTTGCGCGCGGCAACAGGCCGCGGAGGAACTGCAATCCACGCTCGCCCACGCGCAAGGGGAGTTAGCGCAACTTCGGTCCGATTTGGATCGACGCCAGGCCGAATGCCTGGCGGAAGAAGCAAAATTGTCAGCCGCCGCCGCGCGGCTACGCCACGAACAAGCGGACTTGGAAAATCTACAAGCCGCGTTTAATGCCGCTCAGGACGAGTTTCATCGGCAATCCGCGGAACAAGCCGCCTCCGGCGAACAATTGCGGCAGCTAGCCGCAGATTTAAACACCCAGCGCGAACAACTGGCCCAACAACAGGAACTGGCCACGACCAGGGCCGCGGAACTGGCGTCTCAACAGGCCGACCTGCAAGCCGCTTGGTCCAAGTTTACCCAAGAACAATCCGAGCTTGACCGACGATCCCAACAGGTGGCGGATTCCCAACATGCGGCGGAGCAAACCACTCTGCAACTGGCCGCGAGTGAACAAGAATTGGAATCGCGCCGCGCGCGGCTGGACCAACTCGACCAGGAACAACAGCAGCGTCAAAACGCGCTGGAGCAAGTCAGCGCGCGCTTATCCCAAGAACGTCATGAACTGGAACGCCAGCGGGCTGAATGCCAAGCCGGCCAAGAGCTACTTGCCTGCCAGCATGCACAATTAACGGAACAGTTGACAGAACTTTGCCAGACGCGCCAGCAACACCATGCATTATTAGGCGAACTCAATCAACAACAAGCGGCAATCGCCTGTGACCAACAAGCAAACCAGGATTTAGCGGCCCAACTGCAAGGGGAGCGCGCGGAACTAACCGCGTTGCGTGAGGAATTGGAAACCGCGCGGGTGGCCCTGGATGCGGAATTGTCCGCCCATCGCGCCCAATGGCAAGCTCTTCAGTCCGAGCAAGAGCGGCAAGCGGGGGAACTGGCTAGCGCGCAACAACTGTTGGCGGAAAGCCAAACCCAGCTTTTGGTGGAGCAAAACCAGCTTGCCGCGGAGCGCGGCCAACTGGCTGACAGTTGGACCGAACTGCGAACTGCTCTGGAGACCGCTTGCCAGCAACAGACCAAGTTACAAGCGGCCCAAGAGGAACTGCGCCGGGCGGAGACGGCGTTGCTGTCACGGCAAGCCGACCTGGCCGCCCAACAAGCTGCGTGCGATGCCCGCCAGTCCGAACAGACCACCCAGGGCCTAGCGATCCAACAGCAACTGGACGAGCTAGCCCGGCAACGATGCGAACTGGACCAGTTCCAGGCTGACCTGGCCGCCCAACAAGCCGCGTGCGATATCCGCCAGTCCGAACAGACCACCCAGGGCCTAGCGATCCAACAGCAACTGGACGAGCTAGCCCGGCAACGATGCGAACTGGACCAGCTCCAGGCCGACCTGGCCGCCCAAAGCGCGGTATTAGCTGAGCAATTCACCCAGTCAACCACTCAAAATCAAGCGTTGGAAGCCGCGCGGAAATCGCTCCAGGCCGATCTCGCCACGTTGCGGGCCGCCCAAGAGGACTTGGCCGCCACGACAGCCGACGTTGACGCGGCTAAAGCGGAATTTCACGCCGCAAAAATAGAATTTCAGGCCATCCAAGAGGATTTTAAGCTCGCCCAAGCCGAATTCTTAACCGCGCAAGGACAATTGCATGACGCGCAAGCGGCATTGGCCGCGCAACAAACCGAGTACCACCAAGAACGGGACCGGCAGGTAGAAGCACGCGCTCAACTGCAACATTCCCTAACGGAATTTGCCAACCGTCAGGCGACCAGTGAACGGGAATTGACAGCGCGGCGGGAAGAATTGGCCCAGCGCGAACAGACATTGGCTGATTGGCAAAATCAATTGCAGGTCGAGCAAACCCGGCTCACCCTGCTGGCCAACCAATTATCCAGCAAATCCCGGCAGGCGGAATTAGCCTACAGTTCCCACGTCGCCGAGATGGACGCGATCAACGCGGCCGCCGCGCAAGTCGCGCGGGAACGGGAAGAGTTGACCGTAGCTGAGGCGGAATTGGCCTTGGCACGGGAAAAATTTGCCCTGCGGCGCGAGGCACTGGAACAACTACTGGTGGAGGAACGGGATCTTTTGGCGGCAGAGCGTGCCCGGCGGGTTGTTAACCGCCAACGCGACCTAGCCGCGCTGGAATCCGCGCAGCGGCAAATTGTCCGGCAAGAAAGGGAATTGCGGGAACGCTGGTCCAGACTTGATTCCCGCGCACATGAGATTAATTCCGCCGCCGTTGCGGCCGCGACACTACAAACCCAACTGGCGGCGCGCACCGCTGACTTGGAACAGGCTCAATTCGCCCTTGATTTGCAACGCCAAGAGCATGACCAAGCTTGGCAGTCGCTTGCTCAAGCCCGCGCGCAACACGCTCAAGAAATTGCCACCTGGCAAGAACAAGCCCTCCAGCGGCAAAGCGAGGTACGGCATTTGGAAGGCTGCCAGACGGCTTTTGCCGCGGAACGACAAGCCTGGGAAACCCAACAAGCCGCCTGGCAGGAGGAACGTCAGGCTTGGCAGTCAGAGCGTCAAGCCTGGGAAGCGGCAAAAGAGGATAACACAGCCCGGCATATGGCCCTAGACCATGCCGCCGCGCTGCAAGAACAACAGTTAACGTGCGCGGATTTACAATCCCGCCTGGCGATCGCGGAACAAGAGCTTCGCGACTATCACATCAAGCTAGATTCAGCGCAAACAACCTTGCTGCAAGCCACGCGGGAATTGGAACAAGTCCGCGCGGAATTGTCCCAGCAAACCACGGCGCGGCAGACGGACGCAGATCTCCAGCGTCAAAACGTTGAGCAATTGCAAGCGCAACTCCACGAGGAACAAGCATTGGCCGAAGGGTTGCGCGGGGAGTTGGCAACCCTGGCGGCGGACTTGGCCACAGCGCGTGCGGAATTACACCGTCGGCCAATGATAATGGAATCCGCAGAACAGCGGACAGAAACAAGCACGGCTACAGACGCCCAGGAAACCGCGGAGCCGGTATATTCCCCGGTGCTCTCGCTAACCGCACCCTGCGATCCACAGGAAATTGGGGCGGAGGAAATAGCCCCGGACAACGTCGCTGACAACCGCGACGGTGCCAGCGAGGATGCCATTTTTTCCCGATTACAGGCGTTTGCCATTTTGCGCCCCCCCGCGGACGCTCCGGCATCCACTCAGCAGGACAGTAATTTCCCAGGTGGCGCGACTGCTTCCCCCGGCGCGGATGCAGGCTCCCCCGCCACAACGTTAATGGCTGATGACACCAACGAAAATGAACCCGATGGCGGCTCCTTCGCCACGGATGAAGCATCAGCCACGGAGGGAATTGTAAACGCGCAAGCGGATTTGGACGCCCCGTCCGTCTCTGACTCATCACACCTAGAGGAAGTTCCCCGGACCACGATTGCCACAACAGGCCACGCCGCTCAGGACCAAACCACCGCGGAACCTACTCAGGACGATGAGGCCCACGAAGAATCGATAGATGACTACATGCAGCGGTTACTAAACCGGATGCGGGGGGGAACTTCCGAGGCTTCGGCACCGACGGCCCGCGTCAAACCAACCGTCCCGACCGCCACCCCCGTCCAGCCGCAAGCGTCGGTTATGGCCCAGACCAATCCAGCCACTCCCCCCGTCGTCGAACCCGCCAAACCCAAGCGCGAGTACGTGCGCAGCGCCGCGCCCGAAAAAGAATCCGACCTGGCCGCCATGCGCGAACTGGCGAATCATTCGGCCCGTACCGCCGTCCGCGCCAGCCAACAACAACGCGTTCAACATCAGGTTTTTCAAGGGACCGTGATCAGCCTGGGTTGTGTGCTGGTGAGCGGGGCTTTGTGGATTTTTGCCCCGGCTGACAATTGGATGGCACGCGCGGGGGCTTGTGTCGGCGCATTGGCCAGTCTGGCCATGCTGACGTACACGGTGGTTTCCTCGCGTGGAAATTTCTTGAACGATTTGCGCGATGAACTAAGCATGTCCCCCGCCGAAGCTCCCCTTGTCCCCACCCAGCATCCGGCGGGAGAAAAGGCTGCTTCAGCGGAAAAGCCTATCGTCCTGGCAAATCCCCCCTCAATCCATGTTGCCCCTGGTAAGTAAGCTTCACGGGGCAGCCACTGCCGGCGAAATGCGGCGAATCACGGAACTTTGACGGGCACAATCCCTTCAGGGCCAATCACGCCTTTGCTACGGAAATTGGGAGACTGCCCACCAGTGTGGATGTGCTACGGTACGATGATTGGCTGAATTTGCAGATTTTCAAAATCAGGCATCTCAATTCGTTTCACTTTCTTACCAAGCTCTTTGATTAATTGTCCTTGAGATTCCTCAATCTTACTGGTCAGGGCCGACTCAAAAGTTTCCTCCGAGCCACAGGCCCAAAGAATATAATCCAGGCCGCAGTGAGGATTGCGTTTTTGCAAATCCGTGGCGGCACACTGGTATGCGGTAAACGACGCCCCACCGACAAACAGTACCGCCAGGATGCCAATCCCCCAATTCAAGAGGGAACTTAACCGCTCACCCGCTGTGGTCGTGCCCGCAAGGGTCTCCACGGATTCGTCCTCGGCATCGCTAACAAATTCTTTCGCAAATTCCGACATAAGCCACCTCAGTTATGGGCAAGATAAGTAGAATAGAGCCCGACGATTCGGGTGTTGATCAACCCGACGACACCTCGGACCCTCTGAAACCCTAGCATGACCAGCCAAAGAGAGCGCAAAACTTGACCAGAAACCCTTCAAGTGATTTGCTTTTCTAATTCTACGGTTACACAAAATCAAATTTGACGATTTTAACGAGAGAGCCGAGGTGTCATCAAAAAACGCCGGGCTCTTTTGCTTACTCGCGCGGCATAATCGTTGACACTTTGGGCAAGTCCATTTATTCTAAACAATATTAGATTTTTTACGGCTAGAGAAATGCTTAATCCCTAAGCAATCGCTACCGTCCCCTTTTCCATAATCGCAGTTGCTAATAGCCTGCGGTCCCAGTGAGTAACAGGCGTGGCAGAAAAAGCATGGTCAGGAGTGTTTTCCACGGACACGGATGCCCGCGTCGAGCAGTTTACAGAAAGCATTAGCTTTGACCAGCGACTGTTTGCCTTTGATATTGATGGTTCAATCGCCCATGCCCAGATGTTAGCAAAGGTGGGTTTGATAAACCCTGACGAATGCCAAAAAATTGAGCAGGGGCTGCTGGGGATTCGCCGCGACATTGAAGCGGGGAAGTTCACCTACTCCATCAGCTTGGAGGACATCCACCTCCATATTGAGCGAGCGTTGATAGAACGGATCGGCGATGTGGGGCGCAAGCTGCACACGGGACGGAGTCGCAACGATCAGGTCTCGACCGATTTACGCCTTTGGTGCCGCTGGGCGATTGATGAGATCTCCGTCCGGTTGCGGACCTTGCAACGGGCGTTTGTCAGTTTATGCCGCCGGGATCAGGGAGTCATATTACCGGGCTATACGCATATGCAGCGGGCCCAACCGGTGTTGGCCGCGCACTATTGGCTGGCGTACTGCGAGAAATGGGAGCGAGATCGCCAGCGACTGGCTGATTGCCGTCGACGGGTCAACCAACTCAGCCTGGGGGCGGCGGCGCTGGCGGGGACCAGCCTCCCAATCGACCGGCACGATGTGGCCGAAAGACTAGGATTTGAAGGGGTTCTGGCCAACAGCCTGGACATTAGCAGTGATCGCGATTTTGTGCTGGAGTTCGCGTTTGTGCTCAGTGTGATTGCCCTGCACCTGAGTGGTTGGGCGGAGGAATGGATTTTGTGGTCCACGACCGAATTTAATTTTTTAAAGTTGCCGCAGGCGTTTTGCACGGGTTCGTCCATCATGCCGCAAAAGGTCAATCCCGATGTGCTGGAATTGACCCGCGGCAAAACCGCGCGGGTGATCGGCGATTTGCAGGCGCTGTTAGTCTTGGTAAAGGGCCTGCCGCTGGCCTACAACCGCGATTTACAAGAGGACAAGCCCCGAATTTTTGATGCCTTTGACACCGTCGCGGCCACGCTGGAGGTGGCGGCCCCGCTGGTGGCCTTGACCGAACTCAACCACGCGGCCATTGCCGAACGGCTGGATCGGGGGCATTTGGACGCGACCACCTTGATGGAAGAACTGATCCGCCGGGGCATTCCCCAGCGCACCGCGCATGAAATCGTGGGGAAGCTAGTCCGGCTGGCGCTGGATAAAAACGCGCGACTGGCGGACCTGAGTTTGGCGGAATTGCAAAGCGTGCATCCCGACTTGGATGCTTCGCTCTACCAGGTGCTGGGCGTGGAGCAGGCCATCGCCCGGTTTGTCAGTTACGGATCGACCGCTCCGACGGAAGTGGACCGGCAGATTGGCATTTGGGAAGAAAAGGTGGGAATGTAGGAGGCGCAGAAAAGAAACTTGCAGGCGCAGGGTGAGTGTCCCCTGGAACAATTTCGCGCAGGGGTGCGGAGGAACAGGGGTGCCAGGGTGATAAGGTCAACGAGAATTTGTAGGGGGCGACTCTGTCGCCGAATAGGATCTCAATCTGAGATTTGATATTTGATATATGGGATTCCACAGCACAACTGGTTATGGCCAAACAAATGAAAACGCTCAACAATTGCCGTTCGGACAATCATGTATATCTGTCGATGATTTGCCTATTGTCTGGCATTTTCGCAGTTATGTTGCTGGTCTGCACGGGATCGACCGTTTCCGCCCAGGACCCGTTTGATGACGTGCCGGCGGCGCCGGTCGCCGCGCCTGATCCCGCTCCCCCGGTGAATCCCCGCGCGCCCAAGGGGGTCCCGCTGATTGATGAAAACACCCCTTTGGCTGTCCGCGCCATCCTTGAGGCCAATCCCACGACACCGCTGGAATTGATCGAGGCAATTGATATTCTGGCCCGGTTGCGCGCTTATCCCGCCGCTCGGGAATTGATCAAGAAGTTGCTCGCCGCAAATCCCGATGATGCCACGCTGGCCGCGGCCGTCCAAAAATTTGACCCGGATATGTGGCTGCGACTTTCGCGCGATCCGGAAATTCCCGCCGATTACAAAGCCCTGATCCTTCGCGCGCTGCAAGCGGCCAAAAAGCAAAGCGAAGACCCCGCGCGGCTGCAAAAACTACTCGACGACTACCTGACCGCCCAGGGGGATAACGCCCTATTTGAGCCGTTCCAAGGGTTGCTGACCGCGGGGGAAGCGGGGGCCGCGGCGGCGATTCACGCGCTGGCCCGCGCGGATTTAACCGCCGCGCAGCTCGACCGGATTCGCTTGCTTTTGTCGCGCATGGAACGGGGGGCGATTCAGCCGCTGATTGGCGCGCTGGCCACCGATAATGACGCCCAGCGCGCTGTGGTGCTAGAAATGTTGGCTAAAATCGGGGGGCGGACCACGGCCCCCTGGCTAATGGCCTGGGGGGTGCTGGATGCCCCCGCCGCGGCTAAATCGCGCGCGGCGGCGCAAGCCGCCCTGACCGCCCTGTATGGAGCCTCCCCCAGTCGGGTTGCCGCGGCGGAAGTGCTAAAAACCGCCATACAAAGCTGGCTCAACGACGAGTATCGTTTGCAAATCGATCCCGCGGGGAACGTCGATCTATGGCTGTGGGATAGCGCGGAGGCAAAACTGGTCCCGCAACGGCTTCCCCAGGCCGCCGCCCAAGCCGCCCGCGCGGCGCGGCTGGCACAAGATTTACTGCGGATCGCCCCCGATGATCCACAAGCCCGGGAATTATGGCTGACCGCCAATCTACGCACCGCCGCCTACGGCGCCGGCCTGGAAAATGCCCCCGCGTGGACCCCCGCGGAACTGCAAACGATCACAGAGTTGGGCGGAGATAATTTAGAAGCGGTTTTGTTGACTGCCGTAAAAAGTAATGATCATCCCACCGCCGTGGCGGCGATCCATGCCCTGGGCCAGATCGGTCCCTCGGGGACTTTTGCCGGCCCGCGACCCCATCCGCTGGTGTATGCGCTCCGTTCCATCGATCGACGGGTGCAGTTTGCCGCAGCGCAAATCATTGTTAAGCTTGCCCCTAAACTCGCGTTTGCCGGGCAAGGGGAATTTCAAGCGGCACTTGCGCATCTGGCCCGCTCGACCGGCGCGCGGCGGGCCATCGCCGCTTTTCCCAATGCGGCGACCGCGACCCGTCTGGCGGGTTACCTGCAAAGCCTGGGTTGGCAGACCGATGCGGCAACCACTGGCTCCGAGGCATTTCGCCTGGCCCAGGAAAACCCCGATTGCGAAGTGATTTTGCTAAGCAATCGAATTGATAACTCCCCGCTTTCGGTGGCCTTGCAGGCGATTCGTCGCGATCGACGAACCGCGCGGATCCCCGTGGTGATCTTGATCGAGGATGCCGCCGAACGCCCGCGTATCAGCCATTTGGCGGACAATGACCCCCTCACCACGATCTTTGTCAGACCCTATGATTTAGACGCAACCAAATTTGCCGTGGAACAGGCGATGTTTCAGGCCGGCGGCGCGGTCCTTTCTCCCGTCGAGCGACGCTCCCATGGCGACTTTGCGTTGCAAGCCTGGCTGACGTTGACTGATCCGCTTGCCGCCACCACTCCGGGGTATAAGCGGGATTTGCGGCCGGAGGTGGATTTGCTGGCCGGTTTTTTGGAATTGCCCGAACGGAACGCCCAGGCCGCGACTCTGCTGGGAAGAATTGGTAATCAGACCGCGCAAACCGCTTTGATTGACTACGCCAGCCGTCCCGAGACGCCGCTCCCTAGTCGGGTGGCCGCCGTCCAGGCCTTGACCTCGGCGATTCAGGCCCATGGCATTCAACTGACCCAATTGCAACTGCGTGCCCAATACGAACGCTATAACACGAGTGCTGGTGAATCAGCGGAAACGCAACAAGTTTTGGGGAGTATTTTGGACGCTTTGGAATTGCCTTTGCGGGCAGCGAAATAGTGGGTAGTAGGTGGTAGTTTGACAGACGCTTGTATTTATTTCTGCATTCTTCATTCATAATTCTTCCTTCCCCGTATGTCGCGTCCCCCGATCAAAGGACTCATCGGCTCTGGCCCGGCCATGCAAGAGGTCTACCGCCTCACGCAGCAGGTCGCGCGGACCAATGCCAGCGTGCTGCTTTTGGGCGAAACGGGAACCGGCAAGGAACTCATCGCCAAGGCCGTGCACCAGTTGAGTCCGCGCGCGAGCGGACCATTTGTGCGAGTCAACTGCGGGGCCTTGTCCGAAAGTCTGCTGGAAAGCGAGCTATTTGGCCATGTCCGGGGATCGTTTACTGGGGCCTTGGCCAATCGAACCGGCCGTTTTGAGGCCGCCCACACCGGCACGATTTTTTTGGATGAGATCAATTCCACCACGCCCAAGCTGCAGGTGAAACTGTTGCGGGTGCTGCAAGAACGCGAGTTCGAACGGGTGGGGGACACCCAAACCGTGCGGGTGGACACGCGGGTGGTGGCGGCCAGCAACCGGGATCTGTTTGACGAGGTGGCGACGGGGAATTTTCGCGAGGATTTGTATTATCGGCTAAACGTGGTGCCGATTTACTTGCCGCCGCTGCGCGAACGGCGGGAGGACATACCCGAGCTGGTATCGCATTTTCTCAATATTTATAACGAGGAAAACGACCGGTATGTGACCCATATCGAGCGGACGGCGCTAGAGGCCATGCAAGCATATCCTTGGCCGGGGAATGTCCGTGAGTTGCAAAATGTCATCGAGCGAGCGGTGGTGATGGCCATGGGTGATGAACTGACCTGTGGATTACTGCCGCCGACGGTCCTAGGTCAAAAGCCCCCCCGGCTGATCCGTGGCGGAAAGGGGCAGGATTTGGAGTCCCTCACTAGCGATGTTGTGCAGCAGGGACTGGCGAGCGCGGGACCTAATAGCGATGACCTGTACAATAAAATTGTCAATCGCGTGGAAAAAGAACTGATCGCGCAGGTCATGGCCGCCTGTGACAATATCCAAACCAAGGCGGCCACCCGCCTGGGAATCAACCGGAATACATTGCACAAAAAGCTGAAGGAATACGGCCTGGAAGGGGGCGAAAATGGGGATGAGTGAGCCAGAGGCTGCATGAAGAAATCAGCAGGATTTTTATGAGTGTCTAACTTCTTGAATATACATTCGCTTCACCATAAGAAATTATCACTTTGATACTATATTATCAATTAGAGAATTTAATGGGGTTAACCGCAAATCTCTCTTTTATTACTAGCCTTTTGACTATGTATTGTTAAAGTTGTATTAAGCCCAATAATAAAGAGAGCAATGCCAGGACAACTCAAGATTGACTTACTTTGACTGAAGGATGTGTTATGAAAACCATGATCTTTTGTGTAACGTTGGTCGTGTGCCTGTTGGGCATTAATGTCAGATCGGCGTTTGCCGATTTGCTCATTAACATGAGCCAGGTCTACAACGGCGCCACCCCCAGCGGAGTCGGTGCATGGGGTACTGCAAAATTTGAAGATGTGACGACTGGCGAAGTCTTGTTGACGATGACCAATCTGTTGAACTCCCCCACTGAGTATTTGGCTGCTTGGTATTTCAATTTGGACCCGGCCTTTAAGCCAAAGAATTTGGTATTTACCCATGTTTCGGGACAAGCAGCTAAAAAAATCACTAATCGCGCCAATAATACCGAGCCACCCGGTCAAGGTGGTGATTTTGATATTTCCTTTGCATACGAAAGCGCGAATAATGTCAATCGCTTCAAGATGGATGAAACTTCCGTCTACAAGATTAAGGCTCCGGGAATCACTTCCAGTTCGTTTAAGTGGTTTAGTGAAAACGAGAACAACTCTTTTGTTTCGGTGATAGCGATTCGTGGCATTCCTATCAATCCATACTGTTCAGATACCCTCTCCGGCGAAGTTGCTGGAACTATACCACCCGCATCCCAAGCTCCAGTGCCCGAGTTGGGTTCGATGTGTGCTTGGGGAGGAATTGCTGGAATGGTCGGCCTCGTATCCTTCCTGCGTCAGAGACGTCGACGCAGTGACGCGGTATAAGATATTGAATATCCCCTTGCTCCCTTGATTTGGTCCCCAAAAAAACATATTTCAACCCAATAAAGTCACTGCCAATCCGGCGGTGACTTTTTTTATGGAATTTGCCAGTGTTGAAATGCGACTGGGATGCTTTTGCGGAGTAAAAGACAACCCCCTTCGACCTAGCGCATTTTTTTAACCGGCACGCATCCTTGCCAGCGTTTCCGTTGTGCGAAATAATCCAGACAACGAGCATGCCTTGCCCGCGAACGGATAAAAATAAATGAATTCCCCTCGCCCATAATACCACTGCCGTAATATGCATTCGCTTACCAATGGACCGATTGATATCGCAGCGGTGTTAGCCAGCGTGCAGTCTCCCGCAGCCGGGGGGGTGGTGCTCTTTTTGGGGACCACACGCAACCAGACGGGTGGCCGGGCCACCGCCTCGCTCGACTACGAAGCTTACCCCGAATTGGCCCAGCGCGAACTGGCTGCCTTAGAGGAACAGGCCCGCACGCGCTGGAATTTGATCGACTGCGCGATCGTGCATCGCCTGGGTCGCGTCGAAGTGGGAGAGGCCAGCGTGGCAATCGCGGTTAGCTCGGCACACCGGGGAGAGGCATTTGCGGCGGGCCAGTGGCTGATTGACACGCTCAAACAGTCCGTGCCCATCTGGAAGTGCGAGAACTGGGCCGATGGCGCGCGCGAGTGGGTGCATCCGGGACAAGTCACCTGAGAGTCAGCTGCTTGGCATAAAATAGCGTCAATATCCGGCTGGTATTAACGATACGGGCGAAAAGCCCAGCCTCTAACAGCCTAAGGTAAGCGCAGCGTCGCCCTAGGTTTAAGGCCTCAAATGATTTAAATTTCTTAATTTTTGGCTAGAACCGCGGGAGTTAATCCTCTTGAATTGCAAGTTTCCCGCTTTTCAACTACGCTACAGCCATTCCGCAACAGGGGGATTTGGCGGATGGGGGAAACAGGTAAAGCCGTCGGGGGCCTATTACACCCGCGGATTTTACACGCCCCTAGCCATGATCCGTTTACGCATGGTTGATCGAGGGGAGCACATCGGACCGGATGAATATCGCGGTTAGTGTTGCCGAAAAAAGCCCCGCTGAAAGTGCATGCCGGGAATTCGCAGCCACTTATCTGTAACTTACTTATGTCCGAACAGCCCAAACGCAATCCTTACGAGTCTCCCGCCTTGCCCGTCGCTGGCACATCCACGGAGTCTGCCCCTCCGGTACCAAGTGGCCATGATCCGCTGGGGGATCGCCTGCTCAAACTCTTTTGGTGGAAACCAGCCGCCACCTTGGCCGAGCAAGTCCGTCGCCGGGTCAGTGTGCATTTGTTGCCATATTTATTCTTTTTATACATTTTGGCCTATTTGGACCGGATCAATGTGCAGGTTGCCCAATCAGGAATGAAGCTTCCCCCCAGCCAGGGGGGGCTGGATTTTGATAGTAAAATTATCGGTTTTGGGGCGGGGTTGTTCTTTTGGGGATATTGGATCTTAGAGATTCCCAGCACGCTAAGCGTGGCCAAATGGGGGGCGCGCTGGGTCTTTGTGCGGATTCTTATATTGTGGGGCCTGGCCGCCGGGTTGGTGGGGTTGATTGGCCTGCCTGTCATGACCAGCATGCTAGGTTGGATCCCCACGCTGCCGGAATACAACTTTGGCAGCGCGTGGACGGGTTATTTTTCACCGGGATACTTCTTTAATCAACTCCCCACCAACGCCGAGTATCAGTTTTATTTTTTTCGCTTTTTACTGGGCTTTTTTGAAGGGGGCTTTTTTCCCTCTGTGATTGTCTATCTGTCAATGTGGTTCCGGCCCCGCGACCGGGCCAAGGCCTTGGCGGTGTTTATGACGGCTATCCCTATTTCCAGCACGGTGGGCATCCCCTTTTCCAACTTACTCATGTATATCGACTGGTTTGGGCTCGAGGGTTGGCGGTGGGTGTATATCATTCAGGGGATCATGCCCTTTCTAGCGGGTTTTGCCACGTTGTTTTTTCTGCCCAATAATCCCGACCAGGCGGCGTTTTTGCGAAATGACGAACGGGAGTGGCTTAACGGAGAGCTGGAACGGGAGCATGTCGAACGCCGGGACAGCCACGCGCAGCATGGCCATTTTGCCCTGATACGGGACAGCTTGGGAATGATTTTACTGCTGACGCTGGTCTATTTTGGGCATAATGTCGTCAGCTATGGATTGTCGACATTTATGCAACCGTTGATCAAAGAGGTGTTGTTTAAGGATAACACCGCCATGGCCGCGCTGTTGACCAGCGTTCTGTATGGCTTGGCGACGGTTGGTATTTTGCTGAATGGCTGGCATTCGGATAAGACGGGCGAGCGCGTGTTCCATGTGGCGGTGCCGCTGTTTTTATTGGGGACGGGGGTGATTTTGGCCGGTTTATGCATTCGCTATTTGCATAGTCCCGGCATCGCCGTGGCGATTTTAGTGCTGTTGGTGGGGATCAGTTATTATTCGCACTTGCCGGCGTTTTGGCCGATCCCATCCATGTTCCTGGGCTCCACTTCCGCCGCGGCCGCCATCGGTTTTATTAATATGTTTGGCAACTTGGGGGGGTTCTTTGGACCGTACATGTTTGGCAATATCGTCTCGGAAAAAGTAAACGGCGTCGAAGTGACCCACTATGATTTGGGCCTGTTGGTGGTGGGCCCATTCCCCATAATTTCGGCGGTCATTGTGCTGGCGGTGGCCCAATTTCGCCGGGCACAGCCGTTGCCGCCAATAACGAATGCCTGATAGCCAGGGAAGCGAGTATTGCATCCGGACGGAAGTGGCTAAAAGATTCATGTAACTTAGATTTTTGACTAGCTGCGGGACAGATTTTGCCGTGGATTGTATAATAGAGATATGTGATTTTCTTTCGGCTACGCAGTGTGTGATATTATGTCCCTGGCACCCACCAAATATCGATTGTCCGTAAAAGAATTTCAACGCATGGGCGAGAGCGGGATCTTTCCGCCCGAGGCGCGCCTGGAACTCATCGCGGGGGAAATCATCGAAATGAGCCCGATTGGCGCCTTACACGCGGCTTATGTGAATTTGTTGCTGGACCTCATAAAGAAGCAACTGCCAGCGGATTATACTCTTAGTGTCCAGAACCCGATTCAACTTGAGTGGTCCCAACCCCAGCCCGATCTGGCGATTCTAGTGCCCAACCCCAAAAGTTACCGCCACCAGCTTCCCTCGGCCGCCGACACACTCTTGATAGTGGAGGTCTCCGACAGCACGCTAGATTACGATCGCGAGGTAAAATTACCGCTGTACGCCGGGGCGGGAATTCCCGAGGTTTGGATTGTCAATCTGCAAGAAGACCGAGTCGAGGCGTACACTCAACCGGCCGCGACAGGTTACCTACAATCGCAAATCCTGGCAAACAACCAAACGTATTGTTCAAAGTCTGTTTCCGGCTTAGAAATTTCTCCCTCGCAACTCTTTGATAAGAATTAATCGCCTCCGCAATGTAACACCATGTCCCTGGCACCCACAAAATATCGTTTATCCGTAGCCGAGTTTCAACGCATGGGCGAAAGCGGGATCTTTCCGCCCGAGGCGCGCCTGGAACTCATCGCGGGGGAAATCATCGAAATGAGTCCTATCGGCGCCTTGCACGCGGCCTACGTCAGTTTGTTGTCGAGAATATTTAGCAATCAGGTTGCCGAGCCCTATATTATTTTTGTGCAAAATCCGATTCAATTGGCCGATTCCCAACCGCAGCCCGATTTGGCGATTCTTTTGCCCCACCCCAAAAGTTACCGCCACCATCTCCCCACCGCCGCGGACACGCTCTTAATAGTAGAGGTTTCCGACAGCACGCTAGATTACGATCGCGAGGTAAAATTACCGCTATACGCCGGGGCGGGAATTCCCGAGGTTTGGATTGTAAATTTGCAAGAAGACCAGCTCGAAGTGTACACCCAGCCGGCGGCGACAGGTTACCTGCGTTCGCGATACATCAAGCGAACTGAAACGTACGAGTCCGAAATTCTTCCCGGTCTAAAGCTTTCTCCCGCCGCAATCTTGGATGATCCAGAATAACCCCGGGCATCCTGTAGAGCGCTGTCTCTCTGTCCGCCACTTTGCCATCAATCCGTTTGGCAACATTGCAAAACTGACCGGATCAGGGATGTGCCCGTTTTTCGGCAGTTTATGACTCTGGCACGAGAATTGACTGCGCCGCAAAACCCTGTTTTTCACAATCTTGACGAGGATGCGGTGCGATTTTTGGTTGCATTTACCGTCTCGATGCGCGATATTGGATAAAAATCCCGTTCGCGAACAGTGTCGTGAGGAGGGGATTTTATCGCCCACCAAGGGGGGCTATGCCAGCCCACCGATTCGCTTCACCAGAGGGAGTACCTGCCATGCGGTTTTTGGTAGCGCGCGGAATCGCCGCGCTGGTTTGTTGTTTGTTTAGCATTCAGGCATTTGCCGCGGAGACCGAAAAATCCGCCCCCCCCAGCGGCTCTAAGCCAATTTTTGATGGCAAGTCACTGGAGGGTTGGGACGGTAATCCCAAGTTTTGGCGAGTAGAAGAAGGCGCCATCGTGGGCCAGACTACTGCGGAAAACCCCACCGAAGGGAACACCTTTCTCATCTGGAAACAAGGGGAATTGGACGATTTTGAATTGACCCTGGATTATAAAATCATCGGCGGTAACTCTGGCATCCAATATCGCAGTACCGATCATGGCAATTGGGTGGTGGGGGGTTACCAGGCCGACTTTGAATCCGGAGACACTTATTCCGGCATTAACTATGAAGAACGAGGCCGCGGCATCTTATGCGAACGGGGCCAGCGGGTCACCATCAAAGCCGATGGTAGCAAAGTCCCAGGAGAAAAAATTGGCGACAGCGCCGAAATCCAAAAGAAAATCAACAAGGAAGATTGGAATTCGTATAAAATTGTCGCCAGCGGCAATAAGCTTTCCCATTTTATCAATGGACAGCTTACTAGCGAAGTGATCGATGAACAGGCTGACAAACGGAAGCTGTCGGGGATTTTGGCCCTGCAACTGCACGCTGGCCCCCCCATGACGGTCATGTTTCGCGATATCCATCTCAAACGGACCAAGCTGGCCGCGGTGGATCCCATCGGCCCGCGCAAGAAACTTGTCCTGGTAGCGGGGAGTCCCAGCCACGGCCCCGGTGACCATGAATTTAACGCCGGCTCGCAACTATTAAAAAAATGCCTGGCCCAGCAAACACCGCAATTGGTGACAGCCCTGTACAAAGGAGGTTGGCCCCAGGATCCCACCGCCTACGACAACGCCGACGGCATCATGCTATATATGGATGGGGGTGGCGGCCACCCTGTGATCCAGCGTAACCGTCTGGCCGAAATTGACAATCTGATGAAACAAGGGGTCGGCTTGGCCTGTGCCCATTACGCCGTGGAAGTCCCCAAGGAAAAGGGGGGGCCGGACTTTTTAAACTGGATCGGCGGTTATTTTGAGATGCACTGGTCGGTCAATCCCCACTGGGACGCCCAAATGCAATCCCTACCCCAGCACCCCATTACCAACGGCGTGCAGGCGTTTAAGCTGAACGACGAATGGTATTATCACATGCGCTTTCGCGAAAAAATGGAGGGGGTCACGCCCATTCTGACCGCCGTCGCGCCGGAATCGACCGTCGGCAACGACGGTCCACATAGCGGCAATCCGACCGTCCGCGCCGCGGTCAAAAACAAGGAACCGCAACACCTGGCCTGGGCGTACGAACGCCCGGACGGGGGGCGTGGTTTTGGCTATACGGGCGGGCATTTTCATCGCAATTGGCGGGACGATAACAACCGCAAACTGTACCTCAACGCGCTTTTGTGGATTTGCAAGCTGGATGTTCCCGCGGAAGGCGTCCAAAGCAGCGTCAGCGAAGTTGACATGAAGGAAAACCTCGACCCCAAGTAAGTAGCGGAATTCGCTAGAATTCCCAAGTAATACGCTTTCTAGCTAAACGTAGCGCGGCTAGCAATTTATGAAGGCACCCAGTATTACTGGGTTATTTCCGCATGACGCAACCGCGTTGCGGTAGAATTTCTTGGCTTGCGGTATTCCCAGGGTAGCCGCTACGCGGCAACCCTGGGCTGAGTTCCATAACCGCTTCGCGGTACTTCGCTACCGCAACGCGGTTCTGTAACAAAGCCCAGGGTTGGAGCGCAGCGAACAACCCTGGGAAAAGAACAAAACCAGTGAACTCCTACTCCAACGGAGTTGCGGAAGCCTTTGGTAAATTGGGTAAAAACCGCGCTATGATTACTTGCGATTAGTATAACTAGGTGCCGGGGGTAAAACTCGTTTTTGCCCCCGATAGCCGGGGTCGGGAGTCTGACGCCGTAATATTGATTTTTTGCGAACATGCTTATTCGCGGAAGACTCCTGTCCCCCTTCAGCCCGCATAAAACAATCACTTTACAATTTCGTTGTTGCTCGGCGCGTTCTCATCCACGTTACTCCGCATGCCAGGACGCACATCACCACGCCCAAGAGCATCCCCGGTTCGGGAATCACACGATAACCCAGCCCATTAAAGCTGACACCGTCCCCCAGGCTGTTACCGGGGTCCCAGGTGATCCGCAGTGGTTGGCCGGCCAAGAGTTCTATATCGCCCAGCGGTAAGACCCCGTCGATCATGTCGGTGGCCCGCACCTCGCGCAGGATGCCGCCAATGGTCAGTTGTAACGAGTCTTGCGCGTCAAAATGGCCCAGCTCTATCCCTTCCAAATATAAATCTTGGTCAAAAGTCAGCGCCAGTTCTTCCGGAGCCACAAAACCGCCGTTCATGGTGTAGTCAATCAGCGCGGGATTGTTGCCCGGTTCGCCATTGACCCCGACCAATTCCTGCTCAAAGTCGACCCCTAATGTGGCGGGCAGGTCCAGTAGCGTATTGCGGGACAGCATTTGCCAGTGGCTTCCCACGGGCGTGCCGATATCGTCATTGGGGGGAATGATAATCGAAGAACCGCTAAACAAGTTGGGATTGATATCCGCGATCGGGACGGGGTTAAAACAGAGCGAGCTGGTGCTGGCAACGTAAATCCCCTCCGTCCCATCCGTAAATTCCGCGCGAAAAGCCAGGTTATAGCGAAACTTGGCGGTGGTCAGGCCCCGTTGGCCCAACTCGAGATTTGTAATCACCCGGCCGTCCAGGAGTTGCCCTTCACGGATAACTTCCTTTAGCCCGCCGCAGGCTTCAAAGTAAATTCCATAACCCCCGCCAATGGAGTTCGCCGTATCCAGAATGATCGATGAGGCGGTGTTGGCCACAAACGCCGTGGCCGATCCCACCGTCGACACCCCTTCAAAATGCCGAAACGTTTTGTTGGGAATCGCGGGATTAAGGGTCGTCACATCCGCGATTTTATTAAGCGCGTTGCCCGCAAAGCGATACACGCCCGCGCGGGCGGGACTGGAAAAACCCTCATTGTAGGCAAATGCCACCGTGGAACCGGCCAAGCTAGGCCGACCCGAACGGGTCAAGCCCGTCGTGGGTACGTTGTCGTAATAAGTCGTATAAAACGAGACATTGTCGTCAAATTTATCCACCGGAAAACCGGGAATGGAAATGTTTTTATCAGCGACAGCCACGATGGTGTCGGTCGATTTTTGCCAGCGGTAAACACCCGTGCGGTTGACATTGGCGTTATCGGTCCAACCTCCTAAAAAGACGGCGTAGTCGGTGTTCACATCAGAGTATTCCTGGAACGTCACGCCGCCAAATGGAGTAAAGGTTTTAAACTTGGCTCCGCCCCCACCGGGCACAAAATCATTGTTATCCACCGTCGTATTCAGCAGTTGCGTGATATTTAGGCCAACCTTGTTCACCGGAAACGTGGGTGTATTGCCGGTAAGGGACGGCGGTCCCCAGGCGACGCTGCCAAAGTTGGTGTTAGGCAGGTGCGGCGTCGCATAGACCGAGGTCAGCGCCTTGTAGTTGGTCCCGTCATAGATGCTGCCGCGCGCGGCCAAATAACCATACGTGATGATCGGATCATCAAAAAAGAATGCGATCGTCCCCACGGGGGGATTAGGCCCGGCATTGGTATTGGCCTTGGCAAAATTAGTGATTGTGCCGTTGGTGTTGCCGTTATCCACGCGGGTGTACAACCCCGAGCCTCCGACCACTTGGCCGACTTGCTTGGCTCCAAAGACCACGGAATTGGCCGTCATGGCGGGAATCCCCACAAACTCGTATTGTCCGGTCGGTTCCGCGGGAGGGGCTGTTTCCTGCGTATTGACAATGCGCTGAAAACCAAAAGGACTCGCGCCGCAGAGGTTGGTTTCACGAGAGAGTAGGCCGCAGGATGCCGCGGCCAGCACTTTGGCCCCAAAGAAAAACTGGTGGCCCAACGAGCGAAATTTAACAAACACGAGCGGCTCCTTAAAAGAAAACGTTAGAGGCGTTTAGCCAGATCTTAACAGTTATTTAACAAAAATGGATTCTTAGGGTCTAAAAATAATTTTTTATATAGCACAAACAGCCAGTGCAATTCTGGACATTGTTGACGCAGATTTAACTCAATTTTGAAAAAAAGGCAGTCCCGGGATTGGTGACTGCCTCCTTTATCAACATCTTATGCACAAGAGCGACAAAAGTATTTTGCTGCCTGTTATCGTGGTTGAATCGGTCGATAACCTTTGACCGCGTCAGCGCGATTACTAAAACTCGGCAGCGCGCTTTCTAAACGGCAAGTGTGCAAGACGGATTGGTTAGTCGCCGACAACCCCGTCAGACGCAAGATCCCCCCATGCGAATGCACCCGTTTTGCCAGGAATATCAATTGTCCCAGCAGCGTGCTGCATATCACGGGGATCGCGCCTAACTCCACCACCACCCGTGAGCATTGATGAAGTTGCGTGATTTCCCAGATCGTGTCCGCAAAATCACTGTGATCCTGTTCCGCCAAATTTTCCGCCAACTCCGTAGCGGGCACAGGCGTGACAAATACCCAATCCGGTCCGCGATCCACATCAAAATGCCATACCGTGGATGTTCCTAACATTGTTCCCTCCCGTTAGAACGTTGACCCCTGATGTTGCCGGCCACCCCCGTCGCCAGCGATACTCCCTAAGTGTCATCTTAGAATTTCCCGCCAGAGTTGCAATGCAAAGTCAAGAAATCTTGGCCTAGTTGCGTTAAAGGGCAAATACCAGCTTGCGCGCTGTTGTTTACTCGACCCGGTCAACTGTTCACGCTGTTTGGCCCCGTCTTTCCGGCCAAAAATCCACCACCCCGCGGACAAGCTCGCCAGGGGGTATCGCCAAACACGAAAGTTTTTCTAAAATACACAAGCGAATTGCTAGCATTGTGCCAACCGCACTTACCTAAACATTCCAAATACCCCATTTTTCCAAACTAACGAGGCTTAACATGGAACGCGCAGGAGCTGTTACCTTTAAGGGAAATCCCCTCACGCTTATCGGACCCGAGATCAAAGCTGGACAACCCGCTCCAGATTTTCACCTGACCACGTATGAAAATGGAGGGATGCAGACCATTACGCTGGAATCGCTCAAGGGCAAGCCCGCCATCCTCAGCGTGGTCCCCTCGCTCGACACGCCTGTCTGCCAAATGCAGACGAAAAAGTTTAACGAGTCGCTGGGCAAGTTTGGCGATAAGATCCACGCCGTGACGGTCAGCCTGGACCTGCCCTTTGCCATGAACCGCTTTTGCGGAGCGGAAAATATCAAATCCCTGAAAAATGGCAGCGATTATAAAGATCGGGAATTTGGTAAGAATTACGGCATGCTCATCAAGGAATTGATGATTTTAGCAAGGGGGATTTTTGTCATCGACGCCGATGGCAAAATTGCTTACGCCGAACAAGTCAAGGAAGTCGCGGAAGAACCAAAGTACGACGCGGTACTGGAAGCCTTGAACAAACTGGTTAAATAAGTGCAAGAAGCCAGACTCTGGCTTTGATAATTATTTCCAGGGGGGTTGGTTAAACCAGCCCCTCCAAAGGCCCCCCGCGCACCCCCAGCGCGTCAATCTTGCGGGTGACGTCGGGGTCTTCGACTAGCGGCGGCGCGTGCCACGGTTTTTGGCGTGCGTCAATCACCAGCGCCCCACGACACCCCCAATGTTTTTGCTCGGTGGTCTCGCCCACTCCATGCATGTCATGAGCGGGGTTGCTGCGGGTAAACGTGACCCAGAGAAAATTGTTGAGTGTTCTGGCGGTAAACTCACTATCATCGACCACGACCACCAGGGGAAACTGATTCAGCGCGTGAGACAGGGGGACCCGCGCACAAAAGCGCGACACGGCGTCATCGCTGATACGGGGCGCGGTAGTCGTTCTTTCTAGGATGACCCTGGTATCCCCCGCGTCCTGGTCCATACCGCGATAGCGCGGTCCCCGCAGGACCAGCACGCCCGGCAAGGGAACGCGCGGGTCATCCAGGCCCCATTCCGCTGGCAGGTTAAAATCCACAGGCAAGCTCGCGGGCAATTCCCGCCGGCAGGGTCCCGCCGCAGTGATAAACACCTTGGACCCCTCATTCAGACCGCTGCCGCTATAATCCAGCGTGTCAATATTTGTACGTGTCAAAAAGTGCGCGTCGGTGGTCCAGTCCACCCGCGCTAGCGCGTGACGCAGCAATCCGCCAATGTCATGCACATCCAGCCCGGGGTCGTCCTCATGGGCGACAATCCACAAATACTTGGCCAGAGATAACTGCCCCTGCCCTAGGATCGCCAGTGCCTGGGTGTGCAGCTCGCGCGGTTTGCGGCGGCCTTCGTAGGGAACGTATCGTTCGCTGCCTATCGCCAACAGCAGCGGATGCACCCCCGCCGCGTCGACCGCGTGCACTCCCCGGACCCCCGGCAACACGCTAGGTATGACCGGGCCCGTGATTTCATGGATAATCTGCCCAAAGAGCGTATCTTCTTGGGGGGGACGCCCGACAACCGTAACGGGCCAAATCGCATCCCGCCGACAATACACCCGCTCCACCCGCATCACGGGAAAATCATGCACCCGCGCATAGTAGCCCAGATGATCTCCAAAGGGGCCTTCGGGCAGTGTCTGCGCGGGATCGATGGAGCCGCAAATGACAAAGTCGGCTTCGGCGTGCATGGGTAAATGGCCATTTCCGCGGGTCATGCGGACGCGGCGGCGATTGAGAGCCCCGGCGAACATCAGCTCTGATAGTCCCTCGGGCAGGGGCATCACCGCGGCCAAGGCCATGGCGGGGGGACCTCCGACAAAAATATTCACCCGCAACGGTTCTCCCCGCGCGATCGCGGCGGCATGATGCACGCCAATCCCGCGATGAATTTGGTAATGCAGGCCAATTTGTCCGCCGGGGGTGTAACTACCCCCGCTCAGTTGCACGCGGTACATGCCCAGGTTGGATTTTTGCCAGCCGGGCTGGTCGGGATGTTCGGTATAGACCTGCGGCAGGGTGATGAACGCCCCGCCATCTTCCGGCCAGCAGACCAATTGAGGTAAATCCTGGATGGCGCAGGTTTGCTCGAGCACCGGTCCCCCGCGGACGGATTTTGGCAACATGGTCCAGGCGGCCAGGGGAGCGGCGGCATATCGCCAAGGTTGGCGTAAAAACGCGCCGGGATCGATTTTTAGCTCTACCAGTCTACGGACGCGGTCCAGGGCGTCGCGAAAGATATAATGCACGCGGTCGGACGTGCCAAACAGGTTGGACAACACGGGAAAGCGCGTCCCGGCGACATTGGTAAACAGCAGGGCGGGTCCCCCGCGCGCAAAGACGCGGCGTTGGACTTCGGCAATTTCCAGCCGTGGGCTAAGGGGCGTATCAATACGACGCAACTGCCCCGCCGCCGCCAAATCATCGACACAAGCGCGTAAGGAGGAATAGCCCATGGGGGGGAATGTTTGTCAAAAAATTAACAGGCAGCTAACTACATAACAACCGCAGTTACAGCGTTTTGTTTAACATTACGGCCAGTGCGCTGGCCAAATGCCGCTACGAATGACGCGTTTCAACACAAAACACCCCCCCTACCCTCGTTCCGTCACGCGTAACAGCAGCGGCAGGACGATCAGGTTGCCCAGCATCCCCCCCAGCATTGTCAAACCCGATAGCGCGCCAAAGTAGATCGTCGGCACGAACTGGCTGGCGGTCAACGCCGAATAACCCACGACTAGCGCCAGCGTGGCCAGCACCATCGCCTGGCCAGTGCTTTGCTCCACCGCCAGGATCGCCCGCGACACACCCAACCCCCGCCGTCGCAGGCGGTTGTACGCCACCAGGTAATGGATCGACGAATCAACCGACAATCCCATCGACACCGCCGCGATCATCACCGTGCCCATATTAATCCGCAAGCCCAACAGCCCCAGCGTTCCCAGCATCAGATAAATCGACAACGCGTTGGGCACAATGGCGATCACTGCCAGCCGCAAGCTGCGAAAACTTACAATCAGCAAGAGTGCGATTCCCCCGGTTGCCACGGCAAACGTCACCCATTGATCGGCCAGTAAGCTATCCACCAGATGCGTTAGTAGCACATAAAAGCCCGTGACCACCGGTGGAGGCATGGCGGCGCTCTGGCCCCTTCCCGCTGGACTGCTTGCCGTTTGATCCCCGCCAAAGTGCTTTTCAGCCAGTTCCCGTACCCGCGAGATAATCGCCAACTTGTGTTGGGCTGATTGTCGCTCCTTCGACCGCAACATTATTCGCAGCCAACGCACGTTGCCGCCCGGGCGTGTTTCAACCGTCGTCAGTGTTTTGTACAAATCGGGCATTTGTAGCCGTAATAGTTCCAGCGCCGCCGCCAGACCCCCACGGGTAAACACATTATCCGTCTGGCCCGCCAGCGGGACCGGCGACACGGCGTTTAGCATATCAACCAGACTAAGCACCTTGGTTAGACCCGGTTCGGCCGCGTCGGTCAATTCTCCGGGGACGGTGATTGTTTGCAACTCTTGCTGCAATTCCCGCACGCGCGACAACTCCGCCAGCGTCAGGTTTTCCGGCAGCGGCACCAGCAAATCCCACACGCCCGCGCCTCCCAGACGGGACTCCACAAACTCATACGAACGGACCAACTCACTATCGGACCGAAAATTTTTGGTAAAGTCGGTCTCCACGGTCAGCCAGGTCGAACACCAGACCGCTCCACTGGCTAATACCAGCACGCCCAAAAGCCAGCGATACGGGGCTTTCTCGATCGTCAGCCACAACCCCGCCAAGCCCTTTGTCAACCCGCTATGGTGGCCGTGGGCGGGGCTTTTGTGTGAATTTTGCATCTCGGTCGATTCGCTTTTGGCTGCCATGCCGTCATGATTGATACGCTTTCCCCACAGCGCGATCCCAGGCACCAAAAGCGCGCCCATCGGCAGCACCAGCGCGCTTCCCAGGGCGGTCATCAGACCAAAGTCGTGCACCGGTCCCACCCGCGACAATAACAGCGACCCAAAGCCAATCACATCCGTCGCCAACGCGCCGCAAATTGGCCAAAACAGCTCCCGCGTGGCAAAGATTAACGCAGCCGAGGGGGTTTCGCCGTCGCTTACCGCCGACTGATAACGGACGATCAAATGCATGATCGTCGCCACGCCCACGATCGTGATCATGGCCGAAAGCATGGAGCTAACCATGGATAGTTGAAAGCCCGCGGTGGCCAGATAGGCCCGCGTGGCGAGGAGTGTCAATTGCACTAGCGCCAACGGCAAGATCAGCCACCGCCAGGAACGCACAAACGCAAAAATCACGAGCAGGATCAGCCCGGTGCTCAGCCATTCCAGCCATAGCCCGTCTTGTTCCAAAGAGCGAAACCCATCCACCAACATTACCGGTTCGCCAGCCAATGTCCCATTGGGATACTTTCCGATAACTCCCCGCAGGCGATCCACGGCGGTATTGCGCAGTTCGCTGGGCGTGAGTTTTAACAATTTAGTCAAATCCTCCGCTAGGGCCGGAGGGGGCATTTTTGCCTGCAAGGCCAGCAATTCCTCCCGCCGGGGCAATAGGCAGATCACCGCCACGGTTTGCCGATCGGCGCTAATCAGGTATCCCGTCAATAGCGATCGCAGCGCGGCGGCGCGGGTGTTCCCTTCGTCCAGGATTTGCTCTCCAAACGGGGTGTTGCTTAGACTTTGGACCCGCACGCCCGGCACGGCGGCGGCCAGGTTTGCCGTTATTTCACGCAAGCGGGGGAACGTGGCGGGCGAAAGACCCTCGGCCTCGGTATAGGCCGCCAGCAATACTTCTTGGGCTCCAAATAATTTCTGAAATTGTCGCAAATCAACCAGCAGCGGATCATCGGGGGCAAACATCGCCTCCAACTTTTGCTCAAACCGCAGATTTCGCGCGATAGGCCAGCAGACCGCCGCTACGGCCACCGCCAAGAGCAGCCACACCCACCTCTTGGCAACCCAGCCCGCCAACAATCGTTGTGTCAAGGTGGTGGCGATCATGGGCGAGGGACTTTTGGCGAAAGATTTCTCGTCTGCAGCCAGATAAACAGCAGCAACATCCCTGCCAAACTAGCCACAAAATATGCCGGGGTCACAAAATTCGTGAGAGCCAGCGCCGCAATCCCACAGATTAAAGTCCCCAAGCCAAAAAGCCGGGGAGGTGACAGCCCATCCCAGGCGATTAACACTGCTGCCAAGGTGCCGGTCAAATACAGGGAGGACGCCAACCACTGCAATAAATTGCGTAAAAGTTGTGGATTTGCGGGAACGAGCATCGTGGGAACGGGGTCAAAGGGGGATGATTCCGCTGGATTACCGGGGAGAGAGACTTGCGGAGGGATGGCTGGCCAGACGGTCGCGGGATCGGCTAAAAAGCGAGCTTGCGGAGCGCTTACCAAGGCCCAGGCCAAACCCCACCAAATGAGGGCCACGGTCAATTCCACCGCTGGGTAGCGGGCGGAAATGCCCGCCTGGCAATGGCGGCATTTTCCCCGCAGCCACAACGCCCAGCTTAATAGGGGAATATTGTCATACCAGCGGATCGGCACTCGACAGCGGGGGCAGTGCGATCCAGGCCAGCTCAGGCTCATTTGCCGCGGCAGGCGGTAAATGACCACGTTTAAGAAACTGCCGATGCAGGCCCCGAACACCGCGCACCACGCCAGCCAAAGCGCGGGAAGTAAACTGATCAGTTCATGCAGATAGGGGAGCATGTCATCAATTATGACAGTTTCTCCCGAAATTTATAATCCCTTGAGATAGCTGGCGGCCGCCGCTGCCCGGCGGCGTATATCGCTGTCATTGGCGGCCTTGGCCAGTTTTTCCAGTTCGGGGACGGCGGCCTTGGCCTTGAGATTACGCAGTTCCTCGATGGCGGTTTTAATTTTGTCCGTATCGCCCGATTTGAGGTCGGCAATCCAAAGTTTGGTAAATTCCGGCCCGGCGGCCAGCGACTTGCCTGCGTTCTGGTTATACTCGGTGCGTTGCTTGCTGGCGGGACCAGGGGCGCGCTTGCTGTAGCTATTGGAGCTGGTTTTTTTTGGCTTTTTGACTGTGGTTTTGGCGGGAGTACCGCCGCCTCCGCACCCGATTGCCAAGGTTAGCATGGTCAACAACAGCCAGAAATTTCCCAGTTTGCCAATCATTGCCAGTTCCATTTTACGCTTTGAGACAGTCCCCGCCGTCGTTCCCTCGGCCGCTTCCCCTTTGTCATCGAATTTTATAGTTTAACAAGAATTGTGCCATAAGGCAAAGGAACCATCGGGAGGCGCTTTTTGCGGGAGCGGACGCAAAAACGTACAAACTAATTATATTTTGAACAGAAGCTATCGAAGGAAATAATGAAGTATCGAGACGGGAGTAAGAAAAAATTCATTCACTTAGTTTCCATTTGTCACAAAATGAAACCTTAAGTTTCCGCTCTCTCTGATCCCTCCTGTTCAAAACTTACGCGCGGTTGCTTAAACTAATTGAGGGGAATTTCACCTTTTGTCCAGGGTTACGCCATGTTTCGCAATTCTCGTCGCCAATTTTTGTCCCAGGGCGCTCTGTTAGCAGGTGCAATTGCCAGCGGGTCAATTGACCTGGCCACGGGGCACTTGCCCATGGCGACTGCGATTGAGCCAATCCGTCGGGCGGCCCCAGCGCAGTGGAAGTACAGTCTGGCCGCCTATAGTTATCGCGATCTGTTTGGCAAATCGGCAACATCCCCATCCACCCCGCCCGACAAAACCGCCGCGATCGATCCCGCCTTTACATTATATGATTTTGTGGATGATTGTGCCCGCCTGGGTTGCCACGGGACGGAACTGACGTCGTATTACTTTTCGCCAACGGTTACCGCCGCCGAGTTGCAAAATTTGCGCAGGCATTGCTTTCGTCAGGGATTGGAGGTGTCCGGCACCGCGGTGGGAAATGACTTTGGCAAAGCCGATAAAACAGCCCGCGACGCGGAAATTGCCAGCGTAAAAACCTGGATCGACCGTGCGGCGCTCCTGGGCGCGCCGGTGATTCGCATCTTTGCGGGAAATTTACCTGGCGGGACGGATCATACCGCTGGCATCGCCCAGATAGTCAGTTGTATCGAGGAATGCTGCGACTACGCGGGAAGACACGGCATTCACCTGGCGCTGGAAAATCATGGCGGGCCGACCGCCACGGCGGAGGGCTTGTTGGAAATTGTGCGAAGGGTCAACAGTCCCTGGTTCGGGGTGAATTTGGACACGGGGAATTTTCACAGTGAAAACCTATATGACGAGCTAGCCCGCTGCGCTCCGTACGCCCTCAATGTGCAAGTCAAAGTCGCCACCAGCGGCCCGGATGGCAAAAAAACGCCCACGGATTATCCGCGGTTGGGCAAAATCTTGCGTGACGCGGGATATCGCGGCTACGTGGTGCTGGAATATGAAGAAGGCGGGGATCCCCGCGCGGCCTGCCAGGAGCATTTTGCGGCCATGCGGAAAGGAATGGAAGCGTAGCGCGCAGAGACAAGTCGTGATCGGCAAGAATTGATGAAGGCCACGGATGGGCACGGATAGTCCCGGACCAATTCTAAAATAGGATAGAACGCTGATAAAACTGCTGAGACTGATTTTCACGCATTAGCGTTTTCCTATCATCAGTGGTGTTTACCGCTCTGTGAAAATCTGCGTTATCTGTTAAATCAGTGTTCGATTGAATGTTTCCCTGGCTGACGCGGCGGGCTAAGTCCCTGGCTGACGCTGCGGGCTGAATTGCGACGGGTTAAATTGGCAGCGATCATCACGCCCGTGGCGTAAACTGGAATCGCGCGGATTGGCTAAAAAACGCCAGCGGATTGTCATACACAATCCCGCGGATCAGCGATTCCGGATGGCCTCGTTTTCGCATCGCCATGATAAAGTCCGGCACGGCGGTCGGCTTTGACGGTCCCCAGTCCCCCGCGCTATTCACCAGCAAACGTTCGGGACCGTACATCTCAACCATGTCGACCGCCCGTTCGGGCGTGCATTTGCTGACCGGGTACAGCGTCATTCCCGCCCAATATCCTTCTTCCAGCACGGGGCGGATAGTGTGTTCCTCCACATGGTCCACCAACACGCGGTGATGGGGCAAGTCGCCAAAGTCCCGCAGCATATCCAGAATCATCCTCGTTCCCACATGCTTATCCTCCAGATGCGGCGTGTGGATCAATATCTGCTCCCCCAGCTTTTCGGCCAGTTGCACATGCTCGAGAAAGACGATCGCTTCGTTGCGGGTGTTTTTATTCAGCCCGATTTCCCCGATCCCCAGGACGCCCGGCTGATTCAAAAATTCAGGAATCATGCCGATGACTTCCCGCGACAACCGCACGTTTTCGGCCTCTTTGGCATTGATGCACAACCACGTGTAGTGTTGCAAGTGCGACCAGCCAGCGCGGACCGGCTCGAACTGGGTGAGTTGGCGAAAGTAGTCGCGAAATCCCTCGACGCTGCCCCGGTCAAAACCGGCCCAAAACGCCGGTTCGCTCATCCCCACGCAGCCCATGCGCGCCAAGGTCTCGTAATCGTCCGTGGTGCGCGAGACCATGTGAATATGGGGATCAAAATATTGCATAGCGGCACTCTCACGGGGCAAAGGGGTTTGCGGGAGCAAAGGAAACCATCCTCGGGAATGTTAAAATCAGGCGAAAGTCAGGCGTCGTTACGCCCCGCGGGTCCCCCGTGAAATTCGAATGTCTGCTGCCAATCGGCATGATACGGCAGGGAAAATGTCAGTTGGCACCGTTCGGCGCGGTTGGCTCCGCCGCCGGGCAGATCGGCAATCGCACGTAACAGCCGCTGATAGCGGGGATCGCCCGTGACATCCCCGGCCCGTTCCAGTCGGTCCAGTCCGGCGGCCAGTTCGAGCGCCTTGGCCCGCAAGATTAAAAATTCTTGATTCAGCAGGTCCGCGGCGGGCAACAGGCGTGGAAGTTTCGATGCAATCGGCATAATCGATCCCCTCTCTTGGGAAATAAACAATCGGCGGACAACGGGCGGAACCAAAATTTTGGTGCTGACTTACCCCAAATCCCCGCAGCGTTCCCCTGTTATTAAGTCTCTGTCCCGCACGGCGGAAAATCAAGCGTAAGGTCCCGGGAATTCTGGTTTTTACCGGGCATGATTCCCTTTTGCAACCTACATTTTCACTGTGGCGGTCCGCCGGGCCGGGTCGGGCCGAAGCTGCCCTTCCCGGCAATAGTTCCCCTTTTATTTTCTGGGCCACGTGACGACAGGTCTCGATAATACGTGGAAGATCTTGGGCGATACCGCGAACGAAGCGGCCGACGAGGTGCTCGTCGCCGCCTTGGACGCCGAATCGCCGCAAATCCGCGCGGGGGCGTTTCAGGCGCTCTTGCGGCGACCCATCTCGCGCCGCCATGTGCTGATCATGGAACGGTGGCACACGTTTGACGACACTTGGCGGGGCATGCTGTGCGAGCATGGCGAGCGACTCGAGGCGATCATTCGTCCGGCGATCTTGTCCACCTCGCCGGACTTGTGCGAAAACGGCTGCCAGGCGGTGCTATGGCTGCGAAACTTTGACCTGCTCCCCGCGCTGCTCAACGCCGCCATTGACACAGGCAACCCGCAACAAGACCGCGCCGGAAAAACGCTGCTGCAACTGGTGGAACTATTTTACGAGGATCTGGCCGGAGCGCGCGAACACCAAACCCGCCGCGATCCGCAGCGGCTGCGCGACCAATGGGTGGGATTGTTTGAACAAGCTCTGGGCAGATTTAGTATCCACCGCTCGCTGCCGGTGCTCGAGTCCTTTTTGATTTTAACCCACCGGGATAATCCCACGCTCAAACAGATTTTAAACGATCCATTACAAAGCGCGTTCAGTCCCTCGCTGGAAATACTGACGCATAATACACGCGGGGGGATTTTACGGTTACTGCTTAGCTTCTTGGACGATCCGCATGCCCCGTCGGCGGCGCTGGCGGCGCTCGCCCATCGGGGGGACGCCAAATTTATCGAGTATCTGCTGCGCAAAATTGGCTACGAACCCTCCGCGGGAGTCGCTGCCAATTTACGCCGCATCGATAGCATCCCCTGGCTGCAGGGGGATTTGCAATGGATTTCCCGCCTGGACGAGGCGCAGCAACAAGCCGTCGCCACCCTGGCCCTGCGGGCCAATATCAAACGCGCCTCCGCGCTGCGGGTACTGGAATTTGTGCTGCTGCACGGTCAACCCGCCGCCCGCCGCGCCGCGGCCCGCCAGTTGAGCGAATTTCAGGGAACCGAAGCCAACAAGCTGTTATTGCGGGGCTTGTCCGATCCAGACCCGCAGGTTCGCGCGCACCTGCTGAAACAACTGCGCCCGCGCGGCTTGCCGGGGGCGATTAGTTTATTGCTCAAGGCGCTGCAATCCCCCGCAGCCGTCGAACGGGAAGCCGCCCGCGAATGTCTGCGGGAATTTAGTTTTAAGCGGCTGGTCGCGGTCTTTGACACCCTGGACGAGCAATCGCGACAAAACACCGCGCGGATCGTCGCCCAGGTGGATCCCCACACCTCGGCGGGATTGCGGGATGAGTTTCGCTCTTTGTCGCGTTCGCGCCGGCTCAAGGCGGTGGCTATCACCCAACTACTGAACCTAGCCGAAGAGCAAGAGGCGGAGTTGACGCGATTATTGCGGGACGAGGACCACCTGGTACGGGCGGCGGCGGTGCGGGCCTTGGCCCTGTGCGATACCGAATCCGCCCGCGACGCCCTGGAAGCGGCGCTGACCGACCGCAGCAGCGTGGTCCAGGAAGCCGCCGCCAGCAGTCTCCAAGACTTAAACTTTTCGGCTCCGTTGCCCCCGCTTCCCCCCTGGGAACAGGAGCCCGTCCCCCAATGATCAACCATCTTTACCCGCTGGCGCTCTGGGCACAGTCCCCATCGCCCCGCGCCTCGCAAATACAAACCGCCTTTGGGGACTGGCTTTCCCCTTGGGGAGTCGCCGTCATTTGCCTGGTCATGGCCCTGCTGGCCGGCGTGCTGTTTGCCCTGCGTTGGTGGCAGCAGCGGTCCGAGGGGCGCGCCGCCTACTACGATCCCGCGGGACTGCTTGTCGAGTTATGCCAGTCGCACGGTTTTAATAAACTGGAAGTCCTGGCCATGCAGCAATTGGCTGGCGTGACACAGGCGCAGCCGCCCGCGGCGTTATTTTTAATGCCCGAACTCTGGCCTCCCAAGATTACCCAGCCAGAACTGGCCAGTTATCGCCAAACCCTGGAACAATTGCGGGGGCGCATCTTTGCGGGATTGGCCGGGGACCAAGTTGACTCGCCTGGCTGATGGGGGATGAAAAACAGACGCGATTGTTTTTTCAACGCGTCAAATTCGCTCGGGGCGGATCCGAAAATTACCGCATCCCAGGCCATGCGCTCGGTAACCCCGCAACTTGCGAAAAATGAACCGGCGGGCTAAGGTAACGACAGACGCCGCGCCTTGCATGCTCTTTCCCGACCCCGCCATCCCGCCCCAGTGGTTATGACCTTACCCGCTAGCCCCGCCGCAGCCTGGCGACCAACGATCTCCGCCCGGTTGCGCGTCTGGCGCACGATCTTTCAAATTAGCCTGGCCGAGCGGTTGGCGTACCGCGGAGATTTCATCCTGGGGACGCTGATGCGGTTTTTACCCATCGTCACCCAAATTCTCCTGTGGACCGCGATCTTTTCGGCGACCACGCAGGAACGGCTGTTTGGCTACAAGCGGGACGAACTGATTGCCTATTATCTGTTGACGATGGTGGCGCGGGCTTTTTCCAGCATGCCGGGGCTCGCCTCGGGAATCGCCAAATCAATCCGCGACGGTTCGGTAAAAAAGTTTCTCACCCAACCGGTGGATTGGGTCGGTTTTTTATTGATTACCCGGATCGCGCATAAACTGGTCTACTATGCGGTGGCCGCGCTTCCGTTTGGGTTGGTGTTTTATCTTTGCGGGGCGTTCTTTCCCCCGTTTCCCGATGGGTCGGTCTGGCTGGCATTCGGCCTGTCGCTGGTGATGTCCTTCTTACTGGGATTTTTTTTAGAGGCGACCATCGGGATGCTGGGCTTTTGGTTTTTAGAAATTTCGTCGTTGCTGTTTGTCTATATGCTGTTCAATTTTTTCTTATCCGGGCATATGTTCCCCATCGGTATGTTGGATAAGACGTTTTTACCGGGAGGGATTTCCGCCGGCGATGTCGTGCGGCTGCTCCCCTTTCAGTATTTGGCCTATTTTCCCAGCGCGGTGTATCTGGGCAAGATCACCGGCCCCGCGCTGGCGTGGGGACTGGCTATTCAGGCGGGTTGGGTGGTGACGTTTATGATCGCTTGCCGCTGGGCATTTTTGCGGGGTGTGCGACGATACAGCGCGTTTGGCGGCTAAGGAACGGCCGTCACGACGGCAGTTGATGAGCATTGCCGCCGATGGAAATTCAAACTAAACACACGATTCGTGGTTGTTTGGCTTGGCCTATACCAAAACATACTGTTCCAGCAACGGCACTTTCAGCAGGCTGCTAGGTGAATAGCGTGCCAGAAAAGCGGGCGAGTTTATTTGGAACTCTGGCGAGTTCGGCTAAGTGTTTATTCGGAACTCTTGCGAGTTCCGCTACGGGTATTTTTGGAACTGGGGCGAGTGCCCCTACCAGCCCATGACCATGTTGGATTCGATCACTTTGCGGGCGCGTTCCAGGTCGGTGCCGGTTTCGTGCATATATAGGCGAATGGCGTGGACTTTGTCCCCCAGGGCCTTGCTCAGGCAGTCGCGGGCGACATGGCAGATATCGGCGTGGCCTTCGATTCCCAGGGCGGATTTGCTAATGACCCAGGTGTCGCGGGGGCGCTTGGTCATGCGAAGGATTTTTTCGGTCGGATAGGCGTCCATTACGACGCGGTTGGCGGCGGGGTCATCATTGGCCCAGGTGATGATGATGTGCCCCTCGGTCTCGACTTCGTACAATGGCATAACATGTCCCTCCGCTTGATAAAGGGGGGTCGTCAACTTCCGTTGGAAGGGGCGGCAAACGTCCTCTAATTTTCCAGCCGGATTGGCGACCTTCTTCAACCTTGAGTGTATGCCATTTTTATCGGGCGTCAACAATTCCAGCCCCGCGGAGTCAAAAAATGTTTTTGGCGGGAAGGAATAAACCTTGAACTCGGCTTAGGACGCTAGTTCCTGGCGTTTCCGGGCTATCAGGGCCAACAGGCTTTTTTGTGGATCGGCGAATTTTTGAATTCCTTCAGTCATCAGCGTTTCTTCCAGGTGAGGCACATTTATGGCCGCGTCCAACTCGGCCAACACCGCCGCGGAGGGAAGCTCCTCAATTTGCGGCGTAAACATCCGGCCACTCGCCTGCACCGCGGCGTTGGTGGCGGGGGGGTTGGTTTCGATATCGCTACCGGCAAATGCGGCCACGTACTTCCAGGGGGGGTCATGGGGGTTTTTAGTGCCAGTGCTGGCAAATATCAGCTCTTGGGCCAGGGGCGTTTGCTGTTGACGCCAAAAGTCGCGGTTGATTTTCCAAATGCGTTTGGCATTCACTATGCCATACTGTCCCTGGGCCGCGGGGGAAAGTTGCGGCGCGTGCTTTTCGGTGTATTGGTCCACCCGTGAAACAAAGATGCTGTAAACGCTTTTGAATTTTGCTAGCGAGGATCGCCGCTGCGCTCCGCGCCAAATCGCGTCCCGTGCCAGCAAATATTGCCGCTCGGTAAAAATTAGCGTGACGTTTAAGGAGATCCCCGCCGCGCACAGTTCCTCCAGCGCAGCCAACCCCCCCGGCGTGGCTGGCACCTTGATCATCCGGTTATCATGCCCCGCCGACCATTTCTTGCCCAATTCGATATACGCGGCGACTTGATCCGCCAGCGGCATCTGGCGCGCGGGATCCTCGATCAAGGGATCAAGCTCAAAACTAACATACCCATCATTCCCACCGGTGTTCTTCCACACCGGGGCAAACACGTCCTGGGCCTGCTGGACCAGTTCATCCGTCACCTTCCAGGCGATCACGTCATCCCCCACGCCGGTCCGGAGCAACTGGATGATCTGCTGGTCAAAGCGGCCGGTTTTGAGCAGGTCGGCCACAATGACCGGATTGGACGTTGCCCCCGTGGCCCCCAACTGGCGGTTGGTATGTACCAATTCGGGGTCGATGGAATCCAGCCACAGTTTGGTACCGGTGGCTATCAGAGAAGCTAGGGGAGTTGTCATAAGCATGCCGCCCAAAAGAATTCGCGATAAAAAGTGACCACGCCGCAATTATCGCCTCCCTACGTCTCCTTGGCCACACCCTGACTTGCGCGTTTTTTACCAAGGGGATCAAAAAACTGACAAACACACGCCTTTCCTGAACCCGCTAGCAGGTAATCCACTGATCGCGCCCATCGTTCGGCGGTTTGCGGAAACTGGGCAAACTTTTCCTTTTTCGTTGATTTTAACGATTATTCCTGTTGTTTTGCTGTGCGGATAACCGATTTTTCCTGTGCAACACCCGGCTATCGACCGTGGGCTGAGCTGTATCAGCACAGGAAAATCTTCCAGCGGACGCCAATCTAACCGTATTTATGGCAAACATTTGCGCTTCGCCGGCACAGCGGCCCTGGGTCTCGAAACACGGAGGGTTAGTCAACGTGAAAGCAGCATGGCGACAACTGGCGGCACTAGGAACACTATGCGGCGCATTAGGTTACGGCCTGGATAACATTTCCCCGGCGGCGTACGGGCAAATGAATTCCCCGCGGGCAGGCTCCGTTTCTCCTGAGCGAAGCAACCCGCGCCCGACACACGCTCCCCAGCGGCAAAACTTGCTGGCCCAGGCGGATACAAACCCCTTTGGCGACTTGGGCAATATTGCGGACGAGGCGACCCAACCCCCGGCAGCGGCCGTTCCGGATCGCGCGCTCCCCACCCCGCCAACCCCAACCGCTCCCTCTGTCAAAAGCAATAACAAAACAGCGCAGCCCCAATTGGCCGAGCCGGATGGCATGCCACCCAAGCCGCTCTTTCAGGCGCCGGGCAGCACCAGTCCGGCGACGGTCGTATCTGAGCCGCACGTGATGGAGGAATACCTGCCACCGCAATTTGGGGAGACCGTGTACGAACCAGGCTCTCCGTGCGCGGATGGCAATTGTGACGAATTTGGCCAACCAGCCGAGCCTTGGAGCTCCGGCAGTTGGTTTTTTAATGGGCGGCGATATGCCCAGCTTGACTTTGTGATGTTTCACCGGACGCGGCCCGATGAACGGCAGATTTTGGGGACTGAATTTGCCCCCGGGCTGCAAACCGCGCCTGTGATCAATACCTATGGCCAAAAGTGGGGGGCCGAGCCTGGCCTGCGCGCGACTTACGGGATGCTGCTAGAGCGGGATTATCTCAACCGCGACCGCAGCTTGGAATTTACGTTTTTGGGAGTGAACGAATTTGAAATGCAGGATGGGTTGCAAACCCGTTCCGACGACAATTTGATCCTCCTGCCCAATCTGGCCCTACCGGGCTTTAACGCCGCCGATCAATGGACGCTGGACACCCGGTCGCGGATTTCCAGCATGGAGCTTAACTATAAATTACGGCGGCGGTTGGGGCGCGATCGGATGATTATGAATCCCGATGGCAGTTGGTCGCGGCAATTTACCCAGGGGAACACGCCGTCGTTGATCCTGGGTTTGCGTTATGTCTCTCTGGAAGAAGACTTTGTGTGGCGGTCGCGGCAGTTTGAAAATCCCGCCAGCGTCTTTGGCGTGGATTACACCATCGAAACCGACAACGACCTGTTTGGCGTGCAGATCGGCGGGGAGTGGTTTGACCAGCGGGAAACCTGGTACTGGGGCGTGCGCGGCAAAGGCGCGGCGCTATTGAACATGGCCAGCCAGACCTCGGATTATGTGTTCGCCGGATTTGATCCGTTTCAGACCAAGGCCACCCAGAATGTGGCCGGGTTCTTGGCGGAATTTAGCCTCTTGGGGGCTTATCATCTTTCCCCCAACTGCACGCTACGGGGGAGCTACGATATTTTGGTCTTTGGCGGATTGGCAACCGCGCAAGAGCAAATCCGCTTTGACTTTAGCCCCCCCGCGCGGATTGACACCACCAGCAACATCTTCTTGCAATCCGTGTCGCTGGGCTTGGAATTTTTCTGGTAGCGGCATTCGCCAGAATTCCGACTCAATTTACGAGCCGAATTCGCCAGAATTCCCCAAGACCTTTACAGAGGCGCATCGACACCACACCCGCCTAAACAAGTTCCCGCAGCGGTTGTAGGTTGTCATCCACTAGGTACTGTGGACGGCCGGTTAAATCCCGGACCGTGGTGGTGTTCACATCGATCCCCATGCTGTGATACAGCGTGGCGTGAACTTCGCCAAAGTGGACCGGGCGGTCCTTGGCATGGCCGGCGTCCCGCGTGGTCGAACCGATGACCTGACCAGTACGCAAGCCTCCTCCCGCCAAAAGCGCGCAACTGACCTGGGGCCAATGGTCCCGTCCCGCGTCCTTGTTGATTTGTGGCGTCCGGCCAAATTCTCCCCACACCACCACTGCCACATCCCGGTCCAGACCAAGGTTGTGCAAATCCTCCACCAGGGCACTGACCCCTTGGTCAAGCATGGGCATGTCCTGGCGTCCGGCGGCAAAGGTCTGTCCGTGCCAGTCCCAGCGGCTAAAGGCCAACGACACGCAGCGCACGCCCGCCTGCACCAAACGGCGGGCCATTAACATTTGTTCCATCAGTTTGGGGCCCCCGTCATCGCGATTATTGGGGTCTCCCTTTCCATAGCGGGCAACGGTTTTGGGGTCTTCGCGGGTGATGTCCAGTGCCTCCGCCAGACGGCTGCTGGTCAGCACGCCCAGGGCCTGCTGATGAAAAGTGTCCATGCCTTGCATCATGCCCGACTGGTCGATATCGCGGCGATAGCTGTCAAAGCTGGCCAAAAGAGCCTTGCGATCATGCAATCGGTCCAGGGTAATGCCATTGAGCACCATGTCCCCCTTCCCCTCGCCAACTGGCTTGAACGGGGCATGGGACACCCCTAAAAAGCCGGCGGTGCCGTTATCGGCCCAGGGCATATGCCCCATGCGGGGGGCCAGGCCGACAAAAGCGGGGACGGCGGAATTTCCCGCACCTTGCAGCTTGGATAGGGTGGAACCTAAAGAGGGCCACCCTCCCTGGGGTTGGCGTTGGTGGGGACGCCCGGTATGGCACTGAAAGGCATAGTGGTCCCCCGTCGCGCCAATGATCGAGCGGATTACCACAAACTTGTCCATCATCGCGGCAATGCGGGGAAAATGCTCGCAAATTTCGATGCCGCTGACATTGGTCTTGATCGGCTGAAATTCGCCGCGGATCTCCGCCGGTGCCTCGGGCTTGAGATCAAACATATCCTGGTGCGGCGGCCCGCCGGGCAGAAAGATCTGAATAACCGCCTTGTGCGGGGACGATTTTCCCGCGGCGGCTTCCGCCCGCAGGACTTGGGGCAATGTCAATCCGCCCATGACCATGCCGCCAATGCGCAAGAAGCCGCGTCGTGAAAGGCCATCACAAAAGGTGGATGCCGAACGGGGACCAAGAATCGTCAGCATGAATTGCTCCTCCCTGGCAAGGCCAGAGCGCTGCAAGAATGACCCGGGGGGGGAAAAGGAACCCTTGGCGGGGCTTGGCGGTTTTCGTACACATCCACCAAGTAACAGGGTATCCGCTAGCCCCGATTTTATACCCGGGTTGAGCCTTCCCGCAAATTTATTTTTATTAAAACCGAGAAAATTTGAGGAAAATTTCCCCCTCAAAACCCTTAAAAATATAAAAAAAGAACGGCTCTCAAGGGTTGGATTGGGGCAGTAATCCAAGCACCAAGAGAGCCGTTGCTCCCAAAGAATACAAAATTATTTCGACAATGAATAGGCTAGAAATAATTCATTCTATCAATTTATTAATCTAAATTTTAATTACTTAAACTCTACCCTTGTTATGGCAGCTTGATTGAAATATTAAGGTTACTATATTGAGATTCTTATTGAAAACCCCCCCATTTAGTATGGTTAAGGCAAGGCAATTTTATTGGGTTGCAACTTATGAATCATTCGTTTACACAAGTGTTCGCTGAACAATTGCTCTGCAATTTTTCTCTTCACTAATTGTAGCACGAGACCAAAGTTGACCAGTCTCTTTTCTTCCGCAGAATCGAAGCAGCTACCCACCTCGGCGGAGTTGAGGCTAGCGGAAGTCCGCCTTTGCCTCGTTCCCGGCATTGGCCCTAAAATGCGCGTCACCTTGCTCGAACATTTTAGTACGGCTTATCAAGTATTCTCCGCCGCACCGGCAGAATTGCGCAAAATTACAGGGGTCGGTGTTAAGCTTTTGCGCGAAGTGCAGCAAGCCCCCCCGCCGGAGGCCATTCAAGTTCAATTAGACCAGTGGCAGTCGCAAGGTATTGGCACCTGCTTGCCGGGGGACGCAACTTACCCGCAGTTGCTCAGTCAATTGGACACCCCCCCCGGTTTGCTCTTTACGCGCGGCGAATTGCTGGCAACGGATCAACTGGCACTAGCCATCGTCGGCACGCGGCATTGCACTCAATATGGCAAATTGATGGCCGAGCGGCTAGCCGCCGGACTATCCCGGGCGGGTTATACCATTATCAGCGGATTAGCGCGTGGCATCGACGCCGCAGCGCATCAAGCGGCGTTATCCGCGGGGGGGCGCACGATCGCCGTCCTGGGATCGGGCGTGGCTAATATCTATCCCCCCGAACATGCCGAGCTTGCCGTGGAAATTTCGCGCCAAGGGGCCGTGATCAGCGAATCACAGCCCGCCGCGCTCCCCATGAAAGGCTCTTTTCCCCAGCGAAACCGCATCATCAGCGGCATGGCGCTGGGCGTGATCGTGGTCGAGGCGGACACCGGTTCGGGCGCGCTCATTACCGCGCGGCATGCGCAGGAACAAGGGCGCGAGATTTTTGCCGTGCCGGGAAGGGCTGATTCGCGCGTATCGCGGGGTTGCCATCGGTTGATTCGCGACGGGGCCAAGCTGGTCGAAACCGTGGATGATGTGCTGGAGGAACTTGGCCCGTTGGTGGCGCGGACGCCGACGATCAGCGGGACAGAGATTCAGCATCCGGCGGAATTGCAGCTTAGCGATCCGGAAAAGGCCGTGCTGGCAACGATCGGCAGCGAGGCCATCTCCATCGACCAGGTCATTAGCGCGAGCGGACTATCCGCTCCGCAAGTCCTTTCCACCCTGAGCGTGCTGGAAATGCGACGATTGGTGCGCCGCGGCAGCGGACAGATGGTCCAGCGGCGTTGATGCGGAACCGCGTCATTGGGCCTGGGTGGTAAATACACCGCTGTTATCCGCGCTTAGCCCAATTGATAAAACGCGCGGGTCAGATGGTAAAAAACCGGCGCGGCAAAGCAGATGCTATCGATCCGGTCCAGCACCCCGCCGTGTCCCACGACCAGCGTGCCATAGTCCTTCACGCCTCGATCGCGCTTGACCGCGGACATGGTGATACCCCCGGCAAAACCCATGATGCTAATTAACATCCCCATGACGCCTGCCACCCAGGGCTGAAACGGCGTGACCCACCACAGCGACATGGCCAACAGCGCGGTACTGCCGATGCCCCCCGCTAGGCCTTCCCAGGTTTTATTGGGGCTGATATGCGCGGCGATGACCCGCTTGCCCAACAGGCTATCCCAGGCAAATTGCAGCACATCGCTAAACTGGACGACGACGACAAAGAAAAACAACAAGCCGGAGTTGGAGCCTTCCCACGCGCTTTTAACCCCCAGATAATCATAAGTGCCTAATTTGAGGTGTAAAATCGCCGGGGCATAACTGAGGCTATACACGCAGATTAGCAGCCCCGCCTGGATCTTGGCCGTCCGTTCGAGGTACCGTTTGTAATCGCCGGCAATCGCCACCCGGGCCAAAATAAATAAAAACGCGTACACCGGAATCATCACGTTGTACAGCCCGTATTGGTCAAAGCTGACCAAGAGGTATTGCAGGGGTGTAAATAAAAAGAACACCCAAAACAGCGCGCGGTGGTCCCCCAGTCGCGTGGGGGTCAGGGTGATAAATTCCCGCAAGGCCCAAAAGGACAAAAAACCAAACAGGGCAAACGTGACGCCATAACCGCCGCTCCCCCCCAAAAAGGCCGCGGCCAAAATGGACAGTAGCAACCAGTACGCCCGGATGCGGCTGTTAAAGGTCCGCACCAGCGCCGGATTCAGCCCGCGATCCGGATGCTGGCTGAGAAATTGCCCCGCAATCGTCGCCCCCGCCAAGAGCGTCAGCACGATAAGTACCAGCGCGATGGTGTTCCAATCGGACATGGGCGGTGCGCGGCGGGGGGTGGGGTGGCGGAAGGCGGGGCGTGTGGTTGTCGGCGATTAACTGCCGCGGCAAACTTAGATCTCTTTCAAGTTCTTTACGGCCTGGCGGGCTCGCTGCAAAAACTCCGTTTTAGGCTCTCCTTTTTCCAACCATATTGGCGAGCCAAACGTGATGCAGCTTAGCAGCGGCACGGGTAAAAACTCTCCCCGGGGGAGAATGCGGTTCATGTTATCGATATGCACGGGGACCAGCTCGAGGTCGGGGCGCTTTTTACCCAGGTAATACAGTCCGCTTTTAAATTCGCCGATCTCGTCCCCTTCGCTGCGGTGCCCTTCGGGGAATAAGATCAACGACTTTTTTGTTCCGATTTCGCGGATCATTAAATCGACGGGACTTTGATGCACCTTGACCTCCTTGCGATCAATCAACAGCGCGTCAAAGATCTTGGTGGCGATATAACGCCGAACCCAACCCGCGTCCCAATAATCCTTGGCCGCGACCGGACGCGTGTTAACCCGCAAATGCGCCGGCAGCGACGACCAAATCACCAGCATGTCCAAATGACTGGTGTGATTGGCAAAATATACCCGTTGGCAGGTTTCCGGCTGGCAATCAACCCAGCGCGAAGTACTGCCGCTGAGGATTTTGGCCAAGGTTGCCAAGAGCGTGCCTGTCATAAAGGGAAACGTCAGTTCCGGGTAAGGGTGTGCCGGCGGAGGCTCTGTCCGGGGCCGGGCGGGCCGGACATCGGGCAAAGGCCAGGGAAAGGACCAGGGGATCGACAGCAATTGCCGTTGCATCTTAACGTGTTCCGCCAAAACTGGAAAAGGGTCGAAGACTGGGGATTCTGGGCAAAGGGGTGGAATTAGCTGTTTGGTTGCCAGCCCAACATGGCACGTCACACACGGATGCGCATTTCGGTTAAAAAATCTAGAAATGCGGATGGATGATCGACGTTCCCCGATTTTCCGCCCCGCTGATACGTCAAAATCGCGCTAAAATTGCCGAATTTTCGGGTTAAACCGCCGTAAACAATTTTCCCGAAATCGAGGGGATCAATTTGCCCCGTCTCCGCGTCTATAATACAGTCACAGCGGCGCCGGGGGGTGAATTGCGAGATTGGCTTTCCTAGCCGCTTACTTCGCAGCTTTGAATTTGCAAAATTTTACACAACATATATTCCGCCTTGGAGTGGAGCGATACCCATGGCAAGCGGCTCCCTGGTCAGCCCCCCCCTTTCTCCATCCGGCACCGCCAACCCGCCCGCGCGGGGAAGCGAGTTCTTGGACCGGCAAATCCAACGCACCCGCGCCCAGGTCAAGCAGGTAGAGTTGATCCAGCGCGGCGTGGTGCTACTGGTGCTGGGCCTGGCGTTTTTTTTGGGAATGGCGGTCCTGGATCATTGGGTGATTCCCGGCGGGCTGGGGACCATTGGGCGGGTGCTGGGTTGGGTAGCGCTCTTGGCGGGAGGGGGCTGGTACGCCTGGCAATTCTTTTGGCCGCTGGTGCAGTATCGCATCAATCCGTATTACGCCGCCCGCACCATCGAGGAAACCCGGCCCACGCTCAAAAATAGCCTGATCAATTATTTGTGGTTTCGCCAGCATCAACAGGATGTTCCCGAGGCCATCTATCAGGCGTTGGAAAAACAGGCCGCCAGCGGTATCCATGATTTATCCATCGAAACCACCGTGGATCGCCAACAAATCATCCGGTGGGGCTACGTGCTGGTGGGATTGGTGCTGGCGTTTGCCCTGTACTTTTTAATTTCGCCCAAAAATCCCTTTCAAACAGCCACCCGCGTGGTCTTTCCCTGGGCCGATGTCGACCAGCCGACGCGCGTGAGAATTGACACGCTGACGCCGGGGGACGCGCACGTGTTTCGCGGGCAATCAGTGACCATTAGCGCGGAGATCTCTGGACTGCATACCGATGAGCCGGTCACGCTGTACTATACAACCACGGACGAGTCGCAACTGGACCAGCCGGTGGCATTGACGCCGGGCGAGGGCGTCAAGCGGTTTCAGTGCCAGTTACCCGTACCTGCCCCGCAAGGGGAGGCAACCGTCAATCCCACGGATCCGACGAAACGCGGTTTGCAACAAAGCCTGCGCTATTACGTGGTGGCGGGAGACGCCAAAAGCGATGTCTACACGGTCACCGTGACCCCCGCGCCCAATCTGTTTGTGGAAAAGTTGGAATTTCATTATCCCCAGTACACCGGCTTGCCCGTGGAAACGCGCGGCGGCGAAGGGGACATTGCCGCGCTGGAAGGGACCCGGGTAAAAATTTTCACCAGTTCCAACCAGCCCATTGGCAGCGCCTGGCTGGAGCTGACCGCCGCCGAAAAGCCGATTAAGCTGCCGCTCAAGGCTCAGGACCAGTCCGCCACCGGTGAATTGGAATTGCAGTTCGCCGACCGCGCGGCGGGCCTGCCGCAATTCACGAGTTATGTGCCGCGTTTCTTGAACACTTCGCAACAAGCCAATCCCGATCCCATTCGCCACACGATCAAGGTACTGCGCGATGAATCGCCGCTGGTGGACTTGCTCGAACCCAAATCAGCGGAGATCACCGTTCCAGTCGATCAAATTTGCAAATTCGAGGTGTTGGCCAGCGACCCGGACTTTGGCCTGCAATATGTCAAGCTGATCGGGCTCAAAGGTGGCAAACCCGCCTTTACCGATAACCTGTTGGCCAATGCCGCCACGCTGCGCGCCGGGGAAAAACTGCAAAAAGTCGACGCTCGCCGACCGCGGGATTGGGGATTAAAAGTGGGCGACGTAATCGAGGTCTACGCCGAAGCCGCCGACAATAAACACCCCCACGCCAACATCACCCAATCCACCCGCCGCACGTTGCGCGTGGTCGCGCCGCAACAGCCGCAAAATATGGGCAATCCCCCCCCTAACAATCAGCAGCAACCCCCGCAACAACCACAAAACCAACAACCCAATCAAGATCAAAAAAATCCCGGCAATCCCCCGCCGATGCCGGGTGAGATGGGGAACCCCCCCCCGAATGAGCAAAATCCAGAACAACAAAATAACCCTAACCAACAAATTAACCCGGAACAGAAAAATAATGGGCAGCCAAACAATCAACCCGGCAACATGGGTCAAAACCAGGGGCCGCAAGATCCCAACCAAAGCCAGCCACCACCGGGCCAAGGAAACCAAGGCTCTGGTGATCCCACGGGGATGAACAGCGGCAACGACCCGACGCAAAATCCGCAACCGTCGGGACAAAACACACCCCAAAACAACTCCAACCCCCAAAACAATTCGGGCCAACCAAACAATCCTGGCCAATCATCCAACTCCAACCAGCAACAATCGCCCAATCAAGCGATGCAGCCGGGCCAACAAAACTCGGCTGACAATAACCAAAATCCGTCGCCTAACGGCGCAAATCCACAAATGGGAGATGCAAATCCCCAAAATCCCTCGCAGCCAAATAACTCTTCCCAGGGGAATATGGGCGAAGGTGCACAACCCCCCATGGGGCAAAATAGCAATGAGCAGTCTCCCTCTGCCAACACGGCCCAGAATCCAGGGGGAAACACCAACCCTGCGGACATGAATCAGGATAATACCGGCGCCAATGATTCCAGCCCGCCGCCGATGGGTGACCAGCAAAATTCCACTGGCGGTTCCAGCCAACAAAACAAATCTGGCGGTCGTGGCGCGGACAACCAGCAGCCGCTCAAAAATGATGGTTCCAGCGACGGCGACATTTTTGACAAGCTGCAGCGCAATCCGGAATTTCAGGATTTGCAAAAAGAATTAAACCAGCAATCAAAGTCCCCCGGTGACAACGCTCCGCAAAACCAGACCCCACCCGAGCAATCACCGCCCAGCGCCAATTCCAACAAGTCCGACAAAAATAGCCAAAACTCCAATAACCAACAGGGAAACATGGGGAATGCTGCGCAGCCGGACATGCCACAGGACAATTCCCCGAAGAACTCGCAAAAAACACCCGGCAAGACTGACCAAGGAGGCGAAAAGAATTCTTCCCCCATGTCTTCCGCCGAACAAAACGCCACGGAAAAAGGGACCAGCAATAAGCCCACGAACACTCCCCCAACGAATTCGGGCATGAATCCGTCCGCGGAGATGAATCCCTCCCCCAACAACGGTGATGCCCAGAACATGAATTCGGCGCAGCCGATGAATTCTTCCCAACCCATGCCTGGTGGGAATCAATCTCCGACACCAGGCAACCAACAAAGCGCCACAGAAAAGAACAACACAGATAACAACCAGCCGGAGAAGAATAACGGCGAGAAAAACAACACCGAAAAAAGCGGCAATCAGCAATCGCAAAAATCCGACATGCCCCCGGGAAATTCCGGCAGCCAAGGGAAGCAAGCCAACACCCAAAAAGGGGACGCCACCGATCCCAACAATCGCCAGAACCCTAATAACACCGACGCCAACGGCAAAAGCGGTTCGCCGATGGGCTCGCCCGACGCCCAAGAGAAAGGAAAAACCAATTCCAAAACCGCCATGGGCAACCCCGATAGCAAGACCAACGAGCAATCCCCTAGCAATAAGGGGAATGACTCTTCCACCAGCGGCGAGGAAGCGGGCGACCGGAACGGCGGCGGCCAGCAAGGTGGCGGGCAAAAAAGTCCGCAGGCCGGACGCGGTTCCGCTGGCAGCCAAATGTCCGATCCCGAAGGGGCCAACGCCTCTTCCGAACAGGGGATGGGCGAAACTGGCACCCAGGCAGGCGATCAGCAAACCGCCGACAAGCCGACTGGCAAATCCGCGGGCAACCAGGCTGGCAACGGCAGCCAATCGGGCAATAAAACCGGCGGCGATCCCGAGCAAAATCCTGGTGATCCGCCAGCCGCAACCGGAGAAAAGGGGATGAACCAGCCCCAACCGGAAAAGGCCCAGCCTGACAAGGCTGCATCCGAGAAATCGAATCCGGCGAATAAAGGATCGAACCAAAAAAATCCAGGCGATCAATCCGCCAATAACCAACAGCCCGGCGGTAAAGAACCCCCCAACGACAAATCCAACAATCAAGACCCCGCGGGCAAAGCGGGCGAACAACCGGGGGACCAGCCCGGCATGGGCCGCAGCAGCCTGCCGCGGGAAGGAGGCGACACGCCAGTCGACCCCAATGCGCCTCTCGCTCCGGCGGATGTCAGCGGTCCCGATACCGAGGAGGACGCGGCCAATCTGGAATATTCACAAAAAGCGACCGACCTGATGCTGGACCGGCTGAAAAAGCAACTCGACAAAAAGCAAGTCGATCAGAAATTGCTGGATGAGCTGGGCTGGACGCCCGACGATTTACAAAAGTTTGTCAATCGCTGGGAACAAATGCGCAAGGCGGCCCAAAACGACGATCCAGCTGGCAAAGCGGCCCAACAAAAACTTCAGGAAAAGTTGCGCAGCCTGGGTCTGCGTCCTCCGCAAGCGACGCGCGCGGGGGACAGTAAATCCGACGACACCGCGCGGGGTAATCGCGAATCGCGCAAGACCGCCCCGCCCCCCGAATACCGCGAATTGTATAAGGCTTATCAAAAAGGGGCCGCGGGGGGGTAGGGTGGTGGTTTTTGGTATTTGGTTTATGGTATTTGGTGAGCGGTAGAATGCTTTTTTCGAGACGTTAACCTTGAATAACAATCTTTGCGTTACGTGAAAACGATAAATTAACCACTAAAAACCAAACTCCAAAAACCAGTCTCCAAATTCCACCCATGCATCGCTACCTGGTCCCGTTCCATCCCAAGCGCGTCCCACATTTTTTTACAGACGTGCTGATCATTGGCGGGGGATTGGCGGGCTTGCGCAGCGCGATTGCCATCGACCGGCGGCTTTCCACGCTAGTCGTGTCAAAGGACAACTTTCTGCACAGCAATAGCCAATACGCCCAAGGGGGCATCGCCAGCGTACTCGATCCGGAGGACCGCTTTGAGGATCATGTGCGGGATACGTTGACCGCGGGGGGCAACTTGTGTGATCCGGCGGTGGTGGAAATGGTGGTCCGCGAATCGCCGGAACGGGTGCGCGAGCTGATCCATTGGGGGACGCGGTTCGACCAGGAAGATGGCGAAATCGCCCTGGGCCGCGAAGGAGGGCACAGCCACAACCGCATCGTCCACGCCCTGGGGGACGCCACCGGCAAAGAGGTCATGCGGGCGGTGTTGGACTATACCCGCGCGCTCCCTAACCTGGAATGCTGGCCGCAGACATTCACGATTGATCTGCTCACCCACGCCGACCGCTGCCGGGGGGCGCTGGTCTGGAACGCCGAACATGGCAAGACGTTTATCTGGGCCAAGCAAACCATCCTGTGCACCGGTGGAGCGGGGCAAATTTATCGGGAAACGACTAACCCGGAGGCGGCGACTGGCGACGGCCTGGCCATTGCCTACCGCGCCGGGGCGGAACTGCGCGATATGGAGTTTATGCAGTTTCACCCCACGGTGCTCTATATCGCCGGCAGCAGCCGCAATCTGATTACCGAGGCGATCCGCGGCGCGGGGGCGCACCTGGTGGACCGGAGCAACTATCGCTTTATGTCGGATTATGATTCCCGGCTAGAGCTGGCCCCGCGCGACGTGGTCAGCCGGGCCATCGTCAACCAGATGGAAAAAACCCGCCATCCCAATGTGTATTTGAATCTGAGCCACCTCGACCCGGACATGGTCCGGTCCAAGTTTCCCGGCATCCGGGCCATGTGCGCCGAATTTGGCCTGGATATCACCCGCGACCCCATTCCCGTCCGCCCCGGCGCGCATTATATGATCGGCGGCATTACCGTCGATCTGCAGGGAAGGACCGGCGTGCCCAACCTCTGGGCGGCGGGAGAAGTCACCAGCACCGGCCTGCACGGGGCCAACCGGCTGGCTAGCAATAGCCTGCTCGAAGCACTGGTCTTTGGCGCGCACGTGGGTGAGCAAGTTTCCGAACTGGCTGCCAGCCACGATCATGATTTTCGACCAATACCGATCGAAAACGCCAAGCTGGCCGAACAGACAATGAGCGAACCGCTGGATCTTAGCGATATTCGCAATTCGCTCAAAAGCCTGATGTGGCGGTCGGCGGGAGTACGGCGGGACGGCCCGGCGCTGCAAGAGGCCAAGGAAGACATCGACCGCTGGTGCAAGTACGTGCTCAGCAAACAGTTTAACACGGTCGGGGGCTGGGAGCTGCAAAATATGCTGATCGTGTCGCGGCTGATCATCCAGGCCGCGCTGGCCCGGACTGAAACCCGTGGCGTCCACGTGCGGACGGATTACCCCGCGACCGACGACACGCACTGGCGGCGACACCTGCAATTTCGCTGGGAGGGGGGGTGAGGAATTTTTAAGGAGCCTTATCGGGATAAGTTGTCCAAGGCTCCGCAATATCGCTGCGAATGGTTAACTCGCGTGAGGATTGCTCAAATGAAAAACCTTGTGGTGTGCTAAAATAACCTCGCCAAGAATCCTGAAGCATACAGATAAACTTATCCCAACTGTTTTCCGCGGGCATCAGTTGAAACCTTGCTTTAATCTTTAAGGGCTTATTGCTGTTGTAATGTCGACGAACGATTAAATGCGTTGAGGAATATGGCGATAGTACAAGATATGGTGTAGGTGTAGGGAATAATGATTCGTCTGGTCCACAGTCATCATTCCAACCAGTGACATCCCGTTCATATTGAATGCAACAAGCGACTTCAGGTAGACCAACGTATTTCAAAGCAACCGGAAGTGGATTGGATAACTTGAAGACCGCTTCTAGGTTCCCCTGGGAATTGACTTGATGACGAACAAAGGTGATTTGGGGATTTTGCGAAATTGTCCATACAGCGCAAAATGACAGCAATAGCACCACTGCGGTTAAAATGAATATAGCATTCCTAGTCATTTTGACCTCCAGCTAAGCAAATCCGGGGTTTATCCCTTTTGCATGACAATGGCAGGCGTCTTGAAAACCCAGCAGGGAACGAGAACTGGGTAATACTTAGGATTTGATTTATACGCTAGTACGTTTTCAATTGTTCAGACGGTTATTTCGGAATACAACTTGGCGAATTCCCGATAGGATAAAGAATGGGAATCAGACGTGGCAAAACGTGGTAAAATTTCCATTCCTTGCACTGTGGTCGTCTCGCTTATTTGGCTACGTGACGAAACTTGGCAACATATCACCCACCCGCGCTAACGAGGCTAATTTTTAGTTCTTTTCCCATGGCCGTGGCATAGCGGTGCAAGGCCGCAATGGTCAGTTGAGTTTCCGCCGCGTTCTCCAACTCCACTAAATTGGGATGATCCGCGGAAGGTTGCACACCGGGATGTTCCGCTTGATCCAACCGCGCCGCTTTTAAGGCAAACAGAATTTCCCGGCAAATAGCTCGTTCCTCATCCGCCTCTTGTTTATAAATTTTTCCCCGGGATAGTATCTCTTCCCGTTCGGCAGCGATTGCGCGCCGCGAATCGTCCACTTTGGCTTGTTCGACAAGTGTCAATGCCCGCCGAATGTGTTGATTTTTATTCATAAATTTTCTTCGATTTCGTAAGCGGTGATCGGGTAGATCTGGAATTCGTCAAATTGTTCGTAAACACACGCTAAATACCGCTCTTCCACATAGCCAAAGGCAATCCAACGCCCTGAAGAACTGCTCCGCTCCAATCGATGGGGGTTGCTAACCACATGGATAAACTCGTCTATGGTGATTCCATGTTCGGCCAGATGCTCTTCGTTAACACCATCCCAAATATAGAAATAATATGGCATCGTGCATCAATTTTAAGTTTATTCCACCCCCCATGACAATTCCACCTGGAAAAACTCGGTGATTTTCAATTCTGGCATAGTAGCAATGCCCCCCCTCGCCACTAGCATCACTTTTTTAGGCCGCGCAACCCGCAAAGTTGGCGTATTCGGCACCACCTGCCGATAAATACCTTTAGGTCCCCCGTTTGTCCGCCGGAACTGCGCTCTATCGCGCACTTTATTCCAGCGGGACAATTCAGCGGGCCATCGCGCCAGCGGTTTTATCCATCCACTCCGCCAGCGGTTGCAACCGCCCGGGGCTTGTCCTTATACCAACCAGTCCCTTATGCGATCGGTCGCTTCCATGCCGCATTCTTCCGCAGATTTGGCTCAAAACGACACTCGCCACAAACGGAACAAACTGGCAAGAGCTTTTGGCTTTTGCCTGGCGGGGGGATTCCTCGCCGCTGGGATTAGCCTGTCGGCTGATGCTTTTGCCCAATCTCCCCGGCCCGCGCCGCGCAAGGTTCCCGCCACTGCGGCCACCCCCCCCCGGCGCTTGCCCGCACAACCACCGCGGATTGCCGCAATACCCGGGGAACGTCTGGCGGATGCCAGTTTGACCGCGCCGCAGGTCCCTACGCTAGCGGGGCCAAATGTGGTACCCGAAGAGCCAACTCAATTAGATGACGCGGCTGCTAGCGATCTTGCTGCCGCGGCCGCCGCTGGCAATCCAGGCCAAATCCTCCTCAAGGAAGCCGCAGAAAAAGCCAAAACCGCCGCCGATGACGCCCAACTGAGCGAAGTCATCGCCATTGCTGAAGAGGGACTCAAGGAAAAGCCCGGACAAGAAGGGACCGCCTTTGGCCGCAAACTGCTCGCCTGGGCGTACAACAAACGGGGCCAAAAGTACGCTGAAAATCAGATTTACGACATGGCGGTAGAGGATTTTACGCTGGCGCTGCAGTATGACCCGACGCTGTGGAAAGCGGTCCATAATCGGGGGGTCAGCCACGCCAGCCTGCAACACCCACGCGAGGCCTTAGCGGATTTTGAGCGCGCCTTGCAAATGAACAAAACGCACGCCAACACCTGGTTTAACCGTGGTCAGTTGCATTATGAACTGGGGGCGTACGATAAAGCTTGGCGGGATTTTAACGAAGCGCTGCGGCTCAATCCCCAAGACGCGGCGTTCATTGCCGGAAGGGGCCAAGCGGCGGTCCGTCTGGGTAAAGTCCGCGAGGCGATGCAGGATTTGGACTTTGCGGTCAAGGCCGACCCGCGCAACGCCGAATTGCGGCTGGCCCGGGGGGAAATGTACCTGGCTATCAAAAACTACCCGATTGCCGCGCAAGAGTTTCAGGCCGCCGCGCAGCTCAATCCGCAGTCCGGCGCGGCCCTGCGGGGACTCGCCTGGATCATGGCAACCTGCCCCGACGCCAAACTGCGCAATGCCGAGCAAGCGGTCAGCCTGGCCCAAAAAGCGATGGAGCTAGAAGGGGACGCCGACCCGCGCTATTTAGAGACACTGGCCGCGGCCTTTGCCAATAGCGGCCAGTTTGAGGCGGCGGCGGAACTGGCCAAGCATGGCCTGGAAAAGGCCCAGGGAAACACGGCCCAGCGGTTGACGCAACAAATGGCCGTGTACAAGGAAGGGAAGCCGTGGCGCGAGGTTCCGACGGCGTCCGTGGCCAATGCCGCCCCCGCGGGCAACCAATCGACCCGTCCCCGCCAGCCGGGCAATCCCACGCCCCCCCGTTAAGGCGTGTTCTTAACGGATCGCCGGTTAAATTGACATTTACGCATTTTGCGTTATTATTTACGTATTATGCGTAAGTCATCCGCGATCGATCCGCTGCTCACTCGTCCCCTGCAGGAACTCCTGACGGTGTTCCTGCTAGAAGGGAATTCCTGGTATTTGAGTGATCTGGCCCAACGGCTGCGACGTCGCCCCTCGACGTTGCAACGCCCCCTGGCGGCCTTGACGCGCGCGGGCATCTTGCAACGTTGGTCGGATGGTAATCGCGTGTATTATGCCAGCGATCCCGATTGTCCTTTTTTAGCGGAATTACGCGGTTTACTGGAAAAAACCTCGGGATTGGCGGATGTCCTGCGAATGGCATTGCGTCCTTGGGCGCGCCGCATTCAATGGGCACTGGTCTATGGATCGATGGCTCGCGGGGAAGAACATTCCCGAAGCGATGTGGACCTCTTGATCGTGGGTGACGTCACTCTGGCGGAGTTGGTTCCAGTCCTGGGCAAAATGGAGCTGCGTTTGCGGCGTCCGATCAACGCCATCATCCACGGGAGGGATGAATTTCAAAAAAAGATCGTGCAAAAAAAACATTTCTTGCATTCCTTGCTATCCCGTGACAAAATCTGGCTCATAGGCAATCCCGATGAGCTGGAACACCTTATTGACCGAAGGTAAAGTCACTCCCCATCAAACCAGCCGGAACGAACTGGCGGATTTGAGGGGGGTTGTCGCGCGCAATCTGGCCGATGCGGCCATTCCCGGCCTTTCCACGGATAATCGCTTTGCCATCGCTTATCAGGCCGCGCTCTTAGCGGCCAAAATGGCAATTGCCTGCGCGGGTTACCGGGTAAAAGGGGAAGGCGCTCATCGCACCACCTTTGTCGCCTTGAAACTAGCCCTGGGTAGACAATACGGCAAAATGGCCGATTACTTTGACCGCTGTCGCCGTATTCGCAATGACTTGGTTTATGATACCGAAGGAGTGGTTTCCGCCAACGATGCGGAGGAACTATTTAATACCGCCACCCAATTTGCTCAATCCGTGGAAAACTGGATTGCCAAAACGCATCCAAATCTCTCTTGATCATTTCGACTTGCTTGCCTTTCCCGCATAGCTTCACTTCACTGCCAGCATGCGCTCGAGCGCGGTCAGGGCCTGGGCGGCGATTTCCGGGTCAACCTGGATCACGTTGACCGGCGCGCCCGTGGCCAAATGTTCCAGGCTCCAGCATAAATGCGCCAGGTCGATGCGATACATGGTCGCGCACATGCAGACCACCGGCGACAGAAAGTGAATTTCTTGCTCGGGATGCCGTTGTTTTAGCCGATTGACCAGATGCAACTCCGTGCCGATGGCCCATTTCGTTCCGGGGGGGGCGGCCGCCACCGTTTGCAAGATCTTGCTGGTGCTCCCCTTGATGTCCGCCTTATCGCACACTTCCATCGCGCATTCCGGATGAACCAAAATTTTTATATCCGGATACTTGCCGCGAAACAAATCGACATGCTCGGGCCGAAACATGGCATGCACCGAGCAGTGCCCCTTCCACAACAACACTTTGCTGGCGCGCAACTGTTCCGCAGTGTTCCCCCCGGCGACCGGCTCATAGGGGTCCCAGACGCACATTTGCTCCAGGGGAATTCCCATGGCCTTGGCCGTGTTGCGGCCCAAGTGCTGATCTGGAAAAAATAGCACCCGGCTGCGCCGGGCAAACGCCCAATCCAGGACCGCCGCGGCATTGCTGGAGGTGCAGACGATCCCCCCATGCCGCCCACAAAAGGCCTTGAGACTGGCGGCGGAGTTAATATAGGTCACGGGGGTAATGTCGGCGGTGTCGATGTACTCGCCCAATTCGTCCCAGCAGTTTTCTACCTGGGTGATGCCCGCCATATCGGCCATGGAGCAACCGGCGGCCAGATCGGGCAGGACCACGGTGACGTGTTCTCCCGCGCGTTCGGCCAGTTTTTCGGGGCGGTTGGCCAGGATGTCGGCGGTTTCGGCCATAAAATGGACGCCGCAAAACGCAATCGCCCGGCAATCCTGGCTCGCGGCGGCCATTTGGCTTAGTTGGTAACTATCCCCCTGCAGGTCGGACAGCGCGATCACCTCATCCTGTTGATAATGATGTCCCAGGATCAATAGCCGCGCTCCTTGCTCGGCCCGCACGGCGTTAATGCGGGCGATCAGTTCGGCATTGGGAAGCGATTTGTAAGCTTTGACATCGCCGGGAGTTGCGGCAAGTGTGGCGGTCATGGGCGGGATGCTTGGAGACAGGGGTGAGGGTAGCAGGGAACGGGGAACAGGGAACGGGCGAGCGGGGAACGGGGAACAGGGAACAGGGAACAGGCGAGCGGCGGAGGTCAGTTCGTCGGTAATTGCGGGTCGCGAGACGGGACTTACGGGATACGGGACATGGTGTACAGGTCGGTACAAAGCCGCCGATGGTATCGGCGGAAAGTGGGTCGGGGGTTCGGGGGACCTGGGTCGCGGGTCGGGGGGTGCGGGGCGGGGAAAAAAAACTCGCGAAAACCCTGCGCCCATTATACGGCATTCCCGCGAGAAAAGTCAGTCATCGCAGTTAATCGGTTCAATTCTGAGAGACAACGGCGTAGCCGAATCAGAATTTGCAATTTGTGCTGATCACACGCTAAAATTCGCAAGGTATGGCCTAATGTAAAACAACATAGTTTCCCGCCACCACACAACACTAACTCGTTTACAAGACAAATAGTTTGACGGGAATTTTTGAAAGCGGTACGATACGATTGAATCGCTTTGTAGCTGGCCAGGATGTGAGAACCCGCCCGTTATGATGAGTTTTTAATGAATTATTTGATCTCGACCCAAAAAATCTATTCCACGTAAAATATTTGCATGAGACGGAGCGCTATGCCACCAACACTTTGCGAGCGTATTGCAGCACCTTTGCTGGAACTCCATCGCAAGACGACGCCCCTATTCGCGATTATTTTGCTAGGCGCGGCGGCTTTATCAATAATTGGCTATGCATGGTTCGTCGGTAATCTTCACCTGATGTGGGGCGGAGTGGTTTTAGCTGTAGTGTCGTGGTATGGGTTTTTGTTAAGTGGTTGTGAGCGACTGCTTTCCGCCAAGGAGGAGCGTATCGGTCTGCTGGAGCGTCAGCTTGCACTCAAGGCCGATCAAACCAATGCAGCGGACTCGCAAAAGATTAAGGCGTGATGGACCGTCAAGTCGTGATTTTAGTCAACATCGCTTGGCCACCGCGTGTTTATAACCATTCCCAGAGAGCGGTACGCGTCCGCCGTTCCTTGCTGGATGATCACGGCCATAATTCATTAACATAATGTCAC